>JBEGTP010000209.1:0-5135 GCA_041179365.1 Pseudomonadota bacterium | reverse complement strand
TCAGTGTTTCGAGCGGAACTCTCTCGGGCGTCAAGGCTCCTGTTGCCGATGCTGCTGTGGCAGACTTCTTCATCGTTTCTGGCCCGCAAGGCCTATTGCTCGTGGAAAAGGGCGCAGGCGTTTCTGTTGTCCCTGTTGAGACGATTGATCTCGTCCGCCGCTCCAGCCGCGTGACGTTCACAAACGCGGTCTGTGAGCCGCTAGAGGGCGGTGTAGAGGCCCTTGATAGCTTCCTTCAGTCTTCGGCGGTGTTGCTTGCTTTTGAAGGGCTCGGCGGTGCTGATGCCGCGATGGAGATGGCGACGTCTTATGCCAAAGAACGCGTCGCTTTTGGCCGCAAGATCGGTGGTTATCAGGCGGTCAAGCACCGGCTGGCGGATATGTATATCAAAAACCAATTGGCGCGCAGTCATGCCTATTACGGTGCTTGGGCACTGCTAACCCATGCACCTGAGCTTGGTTTGGCCGCCGCTGGTGCGCGCGTCGCTGCGCTTGATGCATTTCAATTTGCAGCGGAAGAAAACGTCCAACTGCACGGCGGGATTGGCTTTACGTGGGAAAGTGATTGCCAGTTTTTCTATCGCCGCGCCCGCACGCTTGCCCTCTCACTGGGGTCTAAAGCGCATTGGTCCGACCGGCTTGTCCGCGCTCTGGAACAACGCAACGCACCGCTCGCAGCATAAGGAACCCGGACCATGGATTTCGAAGATACGACAGAAGAAGCCTCCTACCGTGCCACCGTCCGCTCTTGGATTGCTGCAAACATCGAGGGTATCCAGCCCGAAGACTTTTCGAGCCGCGCTGAATCAATCGCTGCCGCCAAGGCCTGGCAAAAAAAGAAGTTTGAAGCAGGCTATGTCGGCATCACTTGGCCCAAGGCGGTCGGTGGACAAGGCGGAACCGCAATGCAGCAAATCATCTTTAATCAGGAGGAAGCCAAGTTCAGCGCGCCAACCGGGCCCTATGCCATTGGTTTGGGCATGTGCATCCCAACCGTTTTTACGCATGGCCAGACACAAGAAATCTTTGCGCGCTACGTGCCAAAAGCGATGCAGGGCGTTGAAATCTGGTGCCAGCTTTTTTCTGAACCCGCTGCAGGCTCTGACCTTGCTGGCATCCGCACCCGCGCCGAGCGCGACGGTGACGATTGGGTGATCAACGGCCAAAAAGTATGGACATCGGGCGCACATTATTCGGATTTCGGAATCGTCGTAACGCGGACTGACCCGCGTGTGCCCAAGCATAAGGGGCTCACCATGTTCATCGTGGATATGAAGGCGCCAGGCGTTGAGGTTCGCCCGATTAAGCAAATGTCGGGCGGTAGCGAATTCAATGAGGTTTTTTTCACCGATGTCCGCGTGAAAGATACGCACCGGCTGGGCGAAGTCGGCGAGGGCTGGAAAGTGTCTCTGACCACGTTGATGCACGAGCGCGTCGCCGTGGGTGGCAAGGCCGCTGGAACGCCGGGCGTGCAAGAAATGATCGAACTCGCCAAGGCAATCGACTTGGAAGAAGGCAATGCCCTTGAACAAAGCCATGTTCGCCAGCAAATCGCGGCGGCTTACATCAATGATCAAGGCATCGCGCTGACGCGGATGCGAACGATCTCTGCGCTCTCCTCGGGCCGCACCCCAGGGCCAGAAAGCTCGATCTCCAAAGTTGTGGTTGCCAACACAATGCAGGATATGGGCGCCTTCGCTGCTGATCTTTGCGAAGGGGCGGGATTGATGGGAGACACTGACCTTCCCAACCTCGCGCGCTTTCAGAGCAGCTACATTGGCGCAGCCGGATTGCGCATCGCAGGCGGTACCGACGAGATATTGCGCAACATCATCGCGGAGCGCGTTCTCGGCTTGCCGAGTGACATCAGGCCAGACAAGGATATTCCATTTAGCGAGGCCCTAAAGCTGGGATGATGTGCCTGCCGCTCGTCTGCGGAAATGAGACGCGTGGCCAAACTGAGGGCGAGACAATGCGCTAGGCGCGCTCAAAGATGGCGGCGATCCCTTGGCCGCCGCCGATGCACATTGTTTCAAGCCCGTATCGGCTCTCGCGGCGTTTCATCTCGTGGCATAGGTTTGCGAGAATGCGTCCGCCAGTAGCTCCAATAGGATGGCCAAGCGAAATGCCTGATCCGTTGACGTTGATTCGGTCGTAAATTTTAGGGTCATCGATATCCATGCCCCATCCTTTAAGGACGGCGAGGACCTGCGGGGCAAAGGCTTCGTTAAGTTCGATGAGGTCGATATCGCCCCAGCTCAGGCCATTGCGTTTGAAAAGCCGCTCTACCGCCGGCACGGGACCGATCCCCATACGTGTGGGATCGCAGCCCGCCGCAGCCCAACTATGGAACCAAGCCATCGGTTCAAGGCCAAGCGCGGCAAGCTTGTCTTCGGCCACAACAAGACAGGCCGCGGCAGCATCATTTTGCTGACTGGCATTGCCAGCCGTAACAACACCGCCCTCAAGCGGCCTGAGCGCGGCCAAGCTCTCCGGCGTTGCATCGGCGCGGTACCCTTCGTCATGATCAAAAATAAGGGGATCGCCTTTGCGCTGGGGAACGGCGACTGGCACGAGCTCGTCCGCAAATTTACCGTCGGCCCAAGCGGCAGCGGCCCGCCCGTGGCTCATCGCGGCGTAACGGTCGCATTGTTCGCGGGTGATCCCATAATCCTTGGCGAGGTTTTCTGCGGTCTCGATCATACCGCTAATCACCCCGTAGCGCGCCTGTGGCTGCGACATGAGCCTTCCGCGTGTCAATCGGTCATGGAGGGTCAGCGATCCCGCACGCACACCCTTACGAACGTCGGTTGAATAATGCTCAACGTTTGACATGCTCTCCACGCCGCCTGCGATCACAACATCGGCAGCGCCAGTTTGCACCATCATGGCCGCGTCGATGACGGCTTGCAGGCCAGAGCCGCAGCGCCGGTCCAGCTGATAGCCCGGTATCGTTTCGGGCAAACCTGCCGCGAGGAGGGACCAGCGGCCAATCGCTGGGGCCTCGCCATTGCCATAGCCCTGCGCAAAAACCACATCGTCAACACAGCGCGCGTCGATTTGCGTGCGCTCGACCAAAGCCTTGAGAATGACCGCGCCGAGATCGCCTGGCATCATGCTCGAAAGCGCGCCTTGAAATTTGCCAACAGCTGTGCGGAGGGGAGAGACGATGGCGGCGCGGCGCATGGCGGACTTCCTTTTCGGGGGAGGTTTGACTGTCTACCTCCCGCGCAAACCGCTTGGGATTGTCGCCGGAAACTGTCCCCCGGACAATTTCCGGTCGGCAAAAATGGTGCCGCTTAGGTGACTCGAACACCTGACCCCATCATTACGAATGATGTGCTCTACCGGCTGAGCTAAAGCGGCACGGATGGGGCCGATACCAGCGTCGCATGGCGAGCACAAGGGGCTCATCTCTGTGCAAATGAAATCAGTCTCTTAACGGTTCATCAACCATTTTTCTTCATCACAGCCCTGTCCGAGGAATTTTGGGGGCCGAATAATGGATCGTTTTGGATCACTTGACTACGAAACTGCGCAGGAAACGGATGTTTCCGGCGATGTGGGGATCGAAGCGCCGCCGTCGATCGGCACCGATGAGCGCCGTATGCATGTGCGCGCCTATAATTATTGGGTCTCTCTTCTTGAAGGGCGCGCTTATCCCGCGACCGAAGATCTTGACCCCAATCACGACGATTTTGGCGGCCACGCGGTCTTGCTCGACTTTTCGAACGGTGGCGATAATCCGGCCATCGCCTTTTTGGGCGAAACGCTCCGCATTGAATGCGAAATTGGCGACAATATTGAAACCATCGCCGATGTGCCCTCGCGCTCACTTTTGTCGCGGCTGACTGATCATTATCTCCAGATCATCGCGAATCGCGCGCCGATTGGGTTTGAAGCCGAATTCGTCAATCATCGCGGCAATAACACGATGTATCGCGGCATTTTGATGCCGTTCTCATCGGATGATGACACAATTGATTTCATCTACGGGATCATCAACTGGAAAGAAGTCGCCGAAGTTGAGGTGACGCAGGAAATTGCGGATCAACTGCGCCGTTCGCTCGATGCGCCCGTTGAGCGGCAGATCGTTGAGCCGGTGGCCGCTTGGGCAGATGGCCCGAGTGCCATTGCCGATATGGGTCACCCTGCGGCGCGTGATTTCGGAGACGATGAAGAAGAGCCGCTTGAGCTGCTGAGTGAATTTGAACCCGATGGCAGCGAAGAGCTTGCCGATTGGCTCGCCGCCGCGCGTGATCTTGCCGCCATTTCGCGGACGGCAGATGTTCGCAGTCGCACCGCACTTTATCGCACCCTTGGCCTCGCCTATGATTTCGCGCTGGTCGCAGACGCGCGCAAAGCTGATTTCGCGCAATTGCTTGAAGACAGCGGCATCACAATGCAAGACCGGGCGCCCATGACGCCCGTCGTCAAGCTCGTTTTTGGGGTTGATCATGAAAAAACCCGCCTCGCTGAATATGCCGCTGCGCTGACCTATGCCAAAAAGCTCGGGGTTGGGCGGGGTGGCTTTGAAGCGCGGCTCGAATCCTATGAAGGCGGCCTCAAGGGCCTTGTCGCTGCAGCCCGCGCTGAAAAGCGCCCTGTCAAGGCCATCGCACCCGCCGCACCAAAGGATTATAGCAAGGTTCGCGGGCTCCCCTCGGTTGGCGTTATCGATTTGCCGGGAGACAGCGAATTTGTCCTCCTCGTCGCGCGCCGCCTAGACGAAGGCCGCGTCGCTGTGATTGGCACTCCGTGCCAAGACGATGCGATGCTCGACCGGGCTCTCAGCTTGCTCAACAAATAGCGGACGCGGCAGCGGCAGGCCAAGCGTTAGCGTTCAAAATTGCTTGCGGAAACTGAGGTCAATTGTGCGCCCAAAGGGGTCTAAGTAGCCGCGCTGATAGCCGAACGGTTCAAAACCGTTTGCGTCGCTGACGGAAATAGAGCGAGCGAGCAGATTTGTGATGCCGAACGATAGTCGCCCGTTGCGGAAAAATGGGACCTGCCGGACCAATGCGGTCCGATGGTTCAGATCAACAAATACGCGCGTGTTGATCATGAAGCGCGATGAGAATTTGAGTTTGGTAGCACTCTCGCCAGTTTGAGCATATTGGCCCCGGACAATCGAT
>JBEGTP010000208.1:0-4192 GCA_041179365.1 Pseudomonadota bacterium | reverse complement strand
ATGCAGGGGCTGCCTGTTTGCGAATCAACCCCGGCAACATTGGCTCGGCGGCGCGCGTGAAGGAAGTCGTCAATGCGGCGAAGGCGAACGGGTGCTCGATCCGCATTGGTGTCAATGCGGGGTCGCTTGAGCGCGATCTGCTCGAAAAATATGGCGAGCCTTGCCCCGAAGCGCTTGTTGAAAGCGCGCTTGATCACATCCGCTTGCTCGAAGACCATGATTTTCGCGCGTATAAAGTCGCGGTAAAGGCGAGCGATCATTTTCTAGCTGTTGCTGCTTATCATCAACTTGCCGAAACCGTCGATTGCCCGCTCCACCTCGGCATAACAGAGGCCGGAGGGCAGCGCGGCGGCACAGTGAAGAGTGCTATCGGCATTGGATCGCTTATCTGGGCTGGCATTGGCGACACAATCCGCGTTTCGCTCTCCGCCGAGCCCGAAGAGGAAGTGCGCGTCGGCTATGAAATCCTGAAATCGCTCGGCGTCCGCACGCGGGGCGTTCGCGTTGTCTCGTGCCCAAGTTGCGCGCGTCAGGGCTTTGACGTGATTCGCACCGTTCAGACGCTCGAAGACCGTCTATCGCACATCGCAACGCCGCTTTCGCTCTCGGTCCTCGGGTGCGTCGTTAACGGCCCTGGCGAAGCCCGCGAAACCGACATCGGTCTTACCGGCGGCGGCAACGGCAAACACATGATCTACCTCTCGGGCGTCACCGATCATCATGTGCAAGACGCCGACATGGTCGATCATATTGTGAAGCTCGTTGAAGCCAAGGCGGCGGAAATTGAAGCCGGATCAAGCGTGAGCGCAGACGATAGCCACGGGAAAGCCGCTGCTTCGTAACGAAAGACGCCTTTACGATAGGCTGAGCCCATTTTCAGGATGAACCGTTTCACCGGTTGCCTGAGGTTCAGGCTTGAAGGCGCAATCTCCATGCATCGAACAACAGACATTTTGATCTTAGGAGGACGTAATGCGTAAATTTATCATCGCACTCAGTGCCATCTCAATGGCGGCACCGGCCATGCTGATAACCGCACCCGCTGCACAAGCGCACCGCCGCAGCACGTGGCGCGGCGAAGACGGTCGCACCTATTGCCGCCGTGGCAACGGCACGGTCGGCTTAGTCGTTGGCGGCGCGAGTGGTGCCTTGCTCGGTCGCGCTGTCGATGGTGGACGGAGCCGAGCAACGGGTACAATTATTGGTGCGGCAGCGGGTGCCCTTCTGGGTCGCGAAGTTCAGAGGAATCGCCGCTGCCGCTAAAATATAGTGTTTAACGAGGTCCCTCCCGGGCGGACGAGCCCCGACTTTGGAATTTATCCGTAGTTGGGCTCGTCCATCCAGGGTGAGAAGTGGGGCATGTCGCCACTCACTGTATCGGGAAAAGCAGCGGGGCGTTTTTCGAGGAAGGATGAAACCCCTTCCTTGGCGTCGCCTCCAGCACCGCGCGACCAGATGGCCCGGCTGTCGAGCTTATGCGCTTCCATCGGGTGCGCTGCGCCAAGCATCCGCCACATCATCTGTCTTGTGAGCGCGACCGAAACCGGCGCACTCTCCGCCGTCAGCTCAAGGGCGAGCGCGCGTGCCGCAACCATCAACGCGTCAGGTGCGTGAATCGAGCGAATGAGGCCGCCTTTGAGCGCCTCTTCAGCACCAAAGATTTTGCCCGAATAACACCACTCAAGCGCTTGGCTGATCCCGACTAAGCGCGGAAGGAACCAGCTTGAGGCCGCTTCGGGTACGATCCCGCGCTTGGCAAACACAAAGCCAAATCGTGCGGTGGAAGACGCAAGCCGAATGTCCATCGCGAGTTGCATCGTCACACCGATACCAACCGCTGCGCCGTTGATCGCACCGATCACCGGCTTTTTGCAATTGAAGATGCGCAAGGTCAGTCGGCCGCCGCTATCGCGGGCACCTTCATGGGTTACGTCTACACTGCCATCGGCGCGGATAGCGGAAGCATTATCGCCCCGGTCACTGCGCTTGGCATAATCAAAAGTGGCACCGCCCGCCGATAGATCAGCTCCGGCGCAAAAGGCGCGATCGCCCGATCCTGTGATAATCACCGCACGAACAGCATCATCGGCGTCGGCGATGTCGAGCGCGTCAACCATTTCCTTCATCATCTCGCCGGTAAAGGCATTCATTTTTTCGGGTCGATGTAGCGTAATCGTCATGATGCCTTCGCTGATGTCGGTCAGGATCTGCTCAAATGCCATGCTCGTTTCCTCTTCTCTTTGTTCTGCTTTCCTGTTGCCGATATTTGTGATGCGTCGTCAATGAAAATCCCGTGATTTGGGAAAGGTGCGGACGGCGCGCGGATGGCTCATGCCGCGCGGATGCGGCGGACGGAGACCGTCATCAGCGGGCGAATATGTTATGTGCGGCCTATGAATCTCAGAGAGGGTCAGCAGCGCAGCGCTCCGGTCAATAATGCGGTGTGCCATGATATGGATGACACCTTCTGGGCTGCGCTGGACCTCACCGTGCACCTCCATCAAGCGGCTTGCCATCACGGCACGGCGGTAGCGCTCAAAGGTTCGTGCCCAGAGGATGATGTTGGTAACCCCGGTTTCATCCTCAAGCGTAGTGAAAATCGCTTTGCCATTGCCAGGCCGCTGGCGGACAAGGACAATTCCGGCGGTGCGGATTCGTGTACCCGCTTTTATAGTGGTGATCTGGGCTGAAGAGATCAGCCCGTCACGCGCGAACAAAGGCCGTAGGATCGCCATCGGGTGCGCCTTAAGCGACAGACGGATCGTTTGATAATCCGCTGCGACATGTTCGCCGAGCTGCATTTTGGGAAGGCGCGCGTCGGGCTCAACACCGAGCTCACGCGCGCGCGCTGCGGCGAAGAGCGGAAGTTCATCGCTTGGCGTGCGCCGCACCTCCCACGCCCCGTCACGGCGGTCATAGCCGATTGACCGCAACGCGTCTGCGTCAGCAAGAAGGCGCAGTGCGCGCGGTGGAAGCGTGGCGCGGCGCGCGAGATCTTCGATCGATGTGAACGGCTGGGCCGCAACGATGCTCTCTGCCCAAGTCGCTCGAAATCCATCGATCTGGCGGAACCCGAGGACCAGATTGTCTCCCTTCGCTCCATTATCCCACGCGCTTTCATTTGCATCGGGGCCGCGCACCGCCACGCCGTGTTCACGCGCATCGCGGACGATTTGCGCTGGAGCGTAAAAGCCCATTGGCTGCGCATTGAGCAAAGCTGCCGCGAAGATGGCCGGATAATGACATTTAATCCACGCCGAAACCCAGACAAGCCGGGCAAAGGCAATCGCGTGGCTTTCAGGAAAACCGTAGCTACCAAACCCCTCGATCTGTTTGAAGCACCGCGCGGCAAAATCCTCCTGATACCCGCGCGCGGTCATGCCGCCGACCATCTTGTCGCGAAAGGCTTGGATTGTCCCCAAATTCCGGAACGTCGCCATCGCGCGGCGAAGCTGGTTTGCTTCAGATGGGGTGAAACTGGCAGCCACAATGGCGAGCTTCATGGCTTGCTCTTGAAACAGCGGCACGCCCAGTGTCTTGCCGAGAACCCCCTTCAGTTCATCCGGATCGTGCGGCGATGAAGGCGAGGGATAGTCCACCGCCTCGCGCCCCTGCCGCCGTCTGAGATAGGGGTGAACCATGTCGCCCTGAATGGGGCCAGGCCGAACAATCGCAACCTGAATGGCAAGATCATAAAAGCAGCGGGGGCGCATCCGCGGCAGCATGTTGATTTGCGCACGCGATTCCACCTGGAACACGCCAACCGAATCGCCTGCGCACAGCATATCCCAGACGGCAGGGTCATCATCGGGGATCGTCGAAAGCGAAAGCGGAGGCCCCTTGATCATCGCAAAGGCCTTGCGGATGCACGTCAGCATCCCAAGTGCGAGGACATCAACCTTCATCAAGCCAAGCGCGTCAATATCATCCTTATCCCATTCAATGAAGGTGCGGTCCGCCATCGCTGCGTTGAGGATGGGAACGGTTTCATCAAGCCGATCTTCGGTCAGGACAAAGCCACCCACATGTTGAGACAGGTGACGGGGAAAGGAAAGAATTTGCTGCACAAAATGGTTGAGGCGCTCGATTTCAGGGTTTTCGAGAGCAAAGCCCGTCTCTTCAAACCGCTTGGGATCAACCTTTGATGCATAGCTTCCCCACACGGTCGAGCTGAGCCGCGCGGGGACATCCT
>JBEGTP010000207.1:0-27349 GCA_041179365.1 Pseudomonadota bacterium | reverse complement strand
CGCAGGGCGAGATAAGGCGCAAAAGTCTGTCCGATTTAAAATCGGCTCAACGGCCTCGTTCACAGCTGCGGGCCGCCTTGCAGCGTCACGCCAAAGAGGTCAAATTCTGCGCCGGTGCCAGCCTCTCCGCCTGCAATGCTGAGTTCGAGAAATTGCGCGGGACAGTCTTGTGATACCGATGCGCTCCCCGAGAGAGCGGCTCCGGCCGCAAGCGGCACCCAGGCGCCTTCCCACGCAATTTGCGATACTTTTACATTCACGCACCGCAAGGTCCAGCGGGCTAGCCCCCCCTTCCCAGAGATGAGCGGGCCGAACCTTGCCTTCAATTGATAGGTGCCGGGACCCAGAAAAAGGAGCTTGCGCGCCACGGCACCATGCCGATCCATGGCGGCCACACTGTGCAGGCCCAGCGCATTTTTTGACCCGCCGTCGGTTGGCGATGCACCAAGGCCGGCATCGTTGATAAACTGCCAGCCAAGCAGGCCACTCTCTTCACGCAGGCTCGCTATCGAAAATTCTGGCGACGTCACAAGCGCCCGGTCCGCGCCCTTTGTCGTCAGATAATAGTCTTTTGCGAGCAGCGGCGTGCCGAGCACAACGAGGCGATCAACAAGCGCGCGCTCAATCGAGGCTGAACTCACGCTCGGTTTCAGCCCCCCTGATTGTATCAGCAGGCGCGCGAGCGGCGCCACAGCAGCGTCGCGCGCAATCGCCGTCTGGACAAAAATCTCGACCCATGGCGCGCCCGCCTTGATGTAAGGTACCAAGCCCCCCGAAACCTCTTCATCAGGCAAGGCTGAAACAAGCAGCGGCATCAACAGTGACGCTGCACTCTCAGAGGTTCGCAAAGCAGCGTCATAGCTTCGAAGAACGCCTTTGAGATCGTTGCGGCGCGCACCGTCTTCAATCAGCCACAAATGCGCGCCCAATTCGCGCTGTGATAAGCGCAGTGCCATTTTCACCCGCTGACTGGACACTTCAGCTGTTGACTTGGAAGGGTCGGCCACAGCCAAAAGCACAAAGGCGGCGGGCGAAAGCGCCTGATCCCGCAGCGCGCTTTGCGCCATTTCAAAAGCAGCGGTGCGAACGCGCGCGTCATGCGGGTGATCGAGCATCGCCTGCTTTGCAGCACTGATAAGCGCGCCAGCATCGTGCGGCGCAACGCGCAAAGCCAGGCGGGGGTTGCTCGCCCGCGAAACAAGCGCAAAGGCATCGATGCCGCTGAGGCCAACGGCCACGAAGCACGCGAGACTAACAATCAGTCTTTTGTAAAGCTTAGGCACGCAGCCCTCCTAAGGTCGGATTAGGCGCTCGATTTCGCTGATCCGCCACTGCCGTCGCCGTAACCATAGCCGTAACCATAGCCGTAACCATAGCCCGCTTGCCGCTGTTTAAGCTTGGTCAGGATAACGCCAAAGACGTGGCCGTGGACGGATTGCAAGCGGCCAAGCGATGCTTTGATGCCGCGGACGGCGACGCCTTCTGCTTCTACGACGAAGACACAGCCTTCGACTGCGCGCGAAATAAGCGGCGCATCGGCAAGACCAAGGATCGGCGGCGAATCGACGACAACATGATCGAAATGCTCAAGCGCCTGACGGACCAACATTAGCAAGCGGTCGCTGCTCAAAAGCTCGGCGGCGCTTGGCGGCATCGGTCCCGCAGGCATCAAGCTAAGCCCTTTGGCGCTCGTTGCTGAAACCAATTGTCGCCAATCATTCTCGCCGGCCAAGAAGTTGCTCAAGCCCATCGTGTTGCCCATGCCAAGGCTTTTGTGAATTGACGGCGAGCGCATATCGGCATCCATCAGCAAGACTGATTTTCCTGTGCGCCCCAAAACAGTTGCCAAGGCCAGACTTGACGTACTCTTGCCCTCAGCCGGGCGCGTACTGGTCACCATGAAAGCGCGCGGCACGCCGTGGTCGGTTGAAAAGGCCAAGTTTGATCGCACACTCAAATAGGCTTCGGACACCATCGACTTCGCATCGGTCAGGAGCACAAGGGCATCTTCCTGATCAACGTCTGGCACGCTCCCGAGGAGTGGGACCTGCAACAACCGGTTGACCTGACTTGGCTCGCGGAGGCCTTCATCGATCTGGTCAAGCCCGAAGACCGTGAGGGCAGCAAGGCCAAGGCCCGTTAAGAGCGAAAGCGCTAAGTTGACCGGCAGGCTCGGCGCAGAAGGTCCACCCGGCATGAGCGCCTTATCGACGATCGATATATTATTGGCGCCAACGCCAGCAACGCCAATTTCCTTGTAGCGTTGCTGCAGCGCGCCGTAGAGCTCGCGGTTATCGTCTGCGTCGCGCTGATAGATGTTATATTGAATGCTATCGCGGCGTTGGAGATCAAAGCGCGCCTTTAGGGCCTGTACGCGGCCAGAAAGTTCGCGTTCGCGTTGCAACGCAGCGCGGTAATCGCTCATCCGCGTATCCGTCGAACGGCCCCGATCACGACCGATAAGGCGGCTTTCTTCGCGGGCAATGCTCGTATCAAGGACCCGAATCTCTTCGGCAAGCGCCCGCGCCGCAGGATAGCCGGGCTCAAATTGAACCATCAGCTTGGCATAGTCCGCCGCGGCTTCTGCGCGTTTTTGGCGCAGGGCAGAGGTTCCCCCGCTCCCACTCAACGGATCAGCGCTCACATCTTTGCTTGCGCCAGCGCGGGCGCGGGATTCGGCTTCGATACGGTCGGCCGTCGCCTTCGCCAGCGCCGCGTTATACTCTTCAAGATCGACCGCGATGAGCGTCCGCTCTGATTGCGTTTTGCCGTCGGCGCTCTGCGTGCGCCCCAATGCGACAATGCCCTTTTGCGAGGCATAGGTCACCAAATTCCGTTCGGATTCATCAAGCTTTGCCCGTAAATCCGCCAGTTTTGTTTCAAGGATTGCACGTGCGTCGGCGGTTGAGGCAAAGCGTCGATCCACCGTCTCGACGATGAACTGTTCTGCCCATGCATTCGCGATCGTCTGGCTCCACTGCGGCGATGCGCTCGTGTAGCTAATGTCAATAAGTGAAGAGCCCCGGATCGGCGCGATGCCGATATTCCCCATCAGGAGGCCAATTGCCAACTTCTTCCGGCCTTCCCGATCAGCAATTGTCAGCCCGCCCCCTGTCGCGCCAAGAACGCCCGAGCCCTTTGCAACATCAATCCCGTGCGCTGCAAAGAACGCAGGCTTAGTCGCGAGATCCAGCTTTATAGCCACGCGCTCAGCCAAGGTTCGCGCTTTCAAAAGCTCATACTGGGTTGAATAAAACTCAAGATCGCGGGTCGCATCGCCCGATTCAAGGCCGTCAACCTTGGTCACATTCTTTTGCGAGCGACTAATTTCAATCCGTGCTTTCGCCGTGAATTTTGGCGTCATCATCAAGGTAGCGACCAAGCCTATGGTCAGGGCAGAAGCAATGATGCCAAGAATGACCCATTTCCAACGCAAGACCACTTGCCAATATTGCAAGAGCAGCGGTGGCGCGAGGCTTTGCTGATCATTGAACGAAAGGCTGTCTTGCGCCTGTTCAAAGGCGCCGGATTGCAGGGATGTGGATTCAGGCTGGACCATGAACTACTTTCAACAAACGAGGTGGCTTGCGCTAGTTACCGCAGGAAAGGGGATGACAAAGGTCTGACAGAAGCAGCCCCTTGGCCCGCATGCAAAGCGGGCTTGGCCGTTGCGGGGCCTGAATAAGACTCAGACTCTGCCTTTGACTGTAACCGGCAGAAAAGATGAACGTCTTCGATCATGTGGATCCCTTAAGTCTGATTGGCGACACTTAGCCAAGTCATTGGCTAATTTCCATCCTAATTCGGGACAACGCGCCGAACACCCAAGTCTGACGGGTAAAGCCACAAGACAGCGACGACAAAGAGGCACGCGAGCGAAGGGGTCCGCAGCGGATAGTCTCCTATGCTCCCGAGCGCGAAGATGAGCAGAATAACCGCACCAAGCCGCGCAAACGGAGCGCGCCGCCCCTCTCCTAACGGCGCGCGAAAAGCGGCGCGGGTGGCGCGCGCGAAGGCCCATAGCGAGACCAAAAGCAAGAGCAAGCCCGGCAAGCCCATCGTCATCATGAGTTCAAGCCAATCATTATGGGCATGATTGGCATAGGACAGCCCCAAAAGTCTGTTCGGCTCGTCAATCTGAAAAACCTCAACAAACGAGCCCGCGCCCGATCCAAAGGGAAAATATTTCCACGCCATCGCGGCGATTGAAGGCCATCTTTGAAACCGCTCCTCGGTAATGTCGGACGCCCAAAGCCGCTGAAATGCGACAGCGCGAGAAGAAAGCACAGTCAGCCCGCCAAGACACACGACGACTAAAGTAATGGCCAGCCATTTCACATTGCCAGTGCCACCCGTCCGCTTGCGCGAAACAAGCGTGTTGGGCTTCTGATAGAGAAGGCCCGCGCTCGCCAAGCCGACCAAGCCGACAAACAAGCCCGCCCTTGACCCCGTCACAAGGATGAGCGGAACGAGCACCGCGCTCACGGCCAACGCGCCCCAGCCCCGCACCGCCACTTGTTCTTCACTCTGCAAGCCAGCCGACGCATAAACCGCGAGCATAGGAAAGAGCGATGCGAGCAACATCGCTTGGTGATTTCGATTCGAGAAGAAGCCAACGGCCGCTCCGTTATTGGTGATGCTGTAAAAATAAAGCGGGCCGTGTGGGTCGCTAATGCTCTGCAAAAGACCAAGAAGGCCGCTTGCCAGCCCGATTCCTAAGACAACAAAAAGCAGCCGGTATTTCTGCTCTTTGTCGAGCTGTACGCCGAGAATCAAAACCGCCAGCGGCACAAGCAAACTATACAGTGCATTGCGCGCGCCCCAGGGGACAAGGGTGATCGGCCGCCACACGGCCCCAAGTCCGGCCATCGTGTCAATGTCTGAAACGAGCCCGCGCCCGGGAAACATCGCCCACACTGAAGGGGGAAGGGGAATAAGATGTGCGACCAACAAGGCGATGATGGCGCCCGCCATCCCGAACAGAAAGCGATAGGTTTCAACGTGAGCTCGCGTCAGACTCCATAGCCCGATGCCGCAAAATAGCGCCGCTGTCGGCCGCAAGATGACAAGCGACTGAATGTCGGCGCGTGCGCCCCCGCCCATCAGAAAAACGAGCGCCAGAAACACGACAAGAGCCCAAAAGGGGACAGCCTCACTGCTAAATCGGCTCTTTAAACGCGCCACATCACCTCAACTCAATTTTAGTCGGCCCCAATACGAACCGCGCCTATGACCGAAAGGCGCGGTTTAGCGAATAGGGACGCTCAGTCAATCTGCCACCCGACAATGAGCACCAATGCTTGGCCTTAAGACTTCGCCTGCGCCCAATATTGATCGCGCAGCAAGCGCTTGTAGAGCTTACCGGTATCATGTCTCGGGAGCTCCGCCATAAAGTCGATGCGGCGGGGGATCTTCACGCCAGATAGCTTCTCGCGCGCGTAAGCCATCAAATCATCGCGCATCTCATCAGTGGCGTCGGCCATATCGACGGGCTGGATGACGGCAATCACTTCTTCGCCCATCTCCTCGTGCGGCCCGCCGATGACAGCGACATCAGCAACGCGGGGGTGGGTGATAAGATGGTTTTCAATCTCTTGCGGGTAGATATTGACCCCGCCTGAAATGATCATGAAACTTTTGCGGTCGGTCAGGTAAAGAAAGCCGTCTTCGTCAAGATAGCCGACATCCCCGAGCGTCGACCAGCCGTCCGCATTGCGGCCAGCCGCCGTTTTTTCGGGATCGTCATGATAGACGAAATTCGTCGCGCCCTCGAAATAAATCGCCCCTTCCTGACGCGGCGGGAGTTCGTTCCCCTCATCATCAAGGATATGCAGCACCCCGAGTTTCGCCGTACCAACTGAGCCCTTATGCGTCAGCCATTCGGCTGAGGTGATGAAGGTCATGCCATTGCCCTCAGAGCCTGCGTAATATTCCTGGATCACCGGCCCGAACCAGCGGATCATCGCCTCCTTAACAGGCACCGGGCAAGGGGCGGCGGCGTGGATCGCACAGGTCAGCGTTGAAAGATTATAAGAGCTGCGGACGGTGTCGGGAAGTTTGAGCATCCGGATGAAATGCGTTGGCACAAACTGGCCGCAAGTCACTTTGTACCGCTCGACCGCCGCGAGCGCGCCTTCGGCATCAAATTTCTGCATGAGCACCACTGTGCCGCCGAGCTTATGCACCGCCATCGACCAACCAAGCGGTGCTGCATGGTAAAGCGGCGCGGGGCTCAGATAAACACTGTCGGGCCCAATTCCGTACATCGCCTGCGCCAAAAGCACGAGCGGCGTTACCGCCGCAATATCCAGCTCATCCGCATTGGCGCGCTTGACGCCTTTGGGCCTGCCCGTTGTGCCCGACGAATACAGCATCGACGACCCGGGAACTTCATTTGCGATGCGTTCGGCGGGCATTGCCGCCACGGCCTCATCCCACGAGGCAAAGCCTGGAATAGGGCCGCCAAGGCTGAAGCATTCCGCGCTCGTTTCAATGGCCGCTGCCTGTTCAGCAAGCTTTGCCGAAAGGACGAACAGGCGCGCGCCCGAATTTTCGAGCGTATAGTTGGTTTCATCCGGCGTCAGCCGGGTTGAGATACACACGAAATGGACGCCGGTGCGGTGCGCGCCCCAGATAAGGGCATAATAATCGGCTTCATTCCCAACCATGAACGCAACGACATCGCCCGGCCCCAACCCTTTAGACCGGATCAGCTGCGCGACCTTGTTCGATGCGTCTTCAAGCTGCTGATACGTATGCATTTCGCCCGTCTCAGCGACGATGATGGCGGGTTTATCGGGCGTGCTGCGCGCGTGAAGGCTCGGGTGCATGATATCCTCTCTGCTCGCTTGCTGCGAATCCTTGATCCTGCTTAGCTGCGGGCCGGGCTGCATGCCACCCCCGATCTTAGCGTAATTTCCTGCCTGTCCATTATTCCCTTTAACGCGCAATGCCTCTAGCAGTGGTCCTATGTTAGACCTTCCACTCGGCGCTGATCCTACAGTCTTTGTTCGACTGGCTTTAGCGCGCGGCCATTGCCAGCTCCTCAATTTGAGCCTTTCGCATTACGGCGATGATTGGTGCGAACTGACGATGCCCTATGCGGCGCGCCTCGCAGGCGACACAGAAAGCGGTATCATCGCCTCAGGCCCTATTTTTGCATTGCTCGATATGGCCTCAGGTATGTCGATTGGCTTTGCCAATGGCGCTCTGAAGCCGCGCGTCACGCTCGATCTGCGGGTTGACTATCTTCGACCGGCAAAGCCGGGTTCGGCGATCATTGGCCGCAGTCATTGTTATCGCCGCACGAAGTCGGTCGCCTTTGTGCGCGGCTTTGCGCATGATGGCGACGCGGAAAGGCCCGTCGCCCAAATGGCCGGAACCTTCATGTTCATAGAGGACACTCCTGAGACCGAACAGCCATGACCGCAGCACTTTCACCCTATGCCCAGACCATGGGGTTCGTCGCCACGCGCGATGATGAAGACCGAATTATTCTGCTGATGGATTTTGATGACGACAAATCGGGCCGCCCCGGCTTTATCCACGGCGGCGCTCTCGCAGGGCTTTTGGAAACGACGGCCTATATGACAGTCATCGAAGTGGTTGGCGAAGGCCCGCGGCTCAAACCGATTAACTGTACCATGACCTATATGCGCGCAGGCGTTGAAAAGCGGACCTATGCGCGCGCAACCATCGAACGGCTTGGCAAACGTATCGCCAATGTTGAAGTCATCGCGTGGCAAGAGGATCCGAACAAGCCGATAGCGATGGCACAAATCAATGTGCTGATCGACCGCGCAGTCCAGCCCGCCAGCGAGAACCTGCGGCCATGATTGGCCGCCGGCAAGCCGTCGCGACGCTGGTCGCGGGAACCGTCTCCTTGGCGATGACCTCGGGCTGTTCAGAAGCGGAGGGAGGGTCCTCAAAACCCGTGCCGCCAGATCCACGTTTGGCCGATTTTGCGATGCCGCTGGAATCGGAACCGCATGAACGGACAATCATGCAATGGCCGGTGAGCCTTTCCATCTACGACAGGCCCTCTTTGTATGCAGCGCAAAAGAAGATCGCGTTGATCGCTAATACCATCAGTGCGTTTGAGCCGGTCGTGATGCTGGCATCGGGCAGCGCGGCGCAGGCAGCGCGCGCTCAGCTTAGCCGTGCCGTGGACATTTGGGATATTCCAACCGATGATCTCTGGTGTCGCGATTCTGGACCAACCTTCGTCAAAAATGCCAAAGGCGAGCTGGCCATTGCCCATTTGCAATTCAACGGTTGGGGCAAGAAGCAGCCGCACCGCAACGACGCCCGCATTGCAGGCGCCGTGGCCCGTCGACTGGGCTTGCCACTCTTGGCGACCGGACTTGTCGGCGAACAGGGCGGCATCGAACATGATGGCGCGGGCACTTTGCTCGCGCATGCCAGCTGCTGGGTAAACCCCAATCGCAACGGAGGAAATACGGCGACCATTGGGCGCTTGCTAACGGGCGCCCTTGGGGGCCAAAAAGTCATTTGGGCACCTGGCATCAAAGGCGCTGACATCACAGATTATCACATCGACGCGCTGGCCCGCTTTATAGGCCCGGGGCGTGTGCTGATTCAGTTGCCAAAAAAGCCTGACCCAGGCGACCCTTGGTCGGTCGCGGCGTTTGAGACCTACGAAATCTTGAAGGAATCGACCGATGCTGCGGGGCGAAAGCTTGAAATCTTGACCGTGCCGGAGCCCGTTGACATCCGGTCAGCCAAGCCCGATTTTGTCGCCAGCTATGTCAATTATTATGTCTGCAACGGCGCGGTAATCGGGGCGGAATTCGGCGACAAAGCGGCAGACGCACAGGCCCGCTCTATGTTGGCCTCGCTTTATCCCGGACGGCAGATCATCAGCCTTAATGTTGATGCGATTGGCGATTCGGGTGGCGGCATTCACTGCGCGACCCAGCAGCAGCCCAAAGCAGGATAGGTCATGGCGAAGTCATCTCTGATCTCTTGGTTTGAAACGCATGGCAATGCGGTGCAAGGCCTCGCTGCGATTGCGACGGCGTTGATCGCGCTTTCGGCGCTGATCGGTGTCAAGGTTCAGATCGACGCCGCAGCAAGAGCTCAGCAAGAACAATCTGCGCGTGACATTTACCGAGAGTTTCTAAGCCTTTCGATCAGCAAACCCGAATTTGCCGAGCCCGATTATTGCGCGATCAAGGGGACGCCGCAAGACGCTGCCTATCGAAACTATGTCGACTATTTGTTATACACTACTGAGCAGATGTTGACCTTGTCGCCCGATTGGGAGGGCGCGCTCGCTGACCATCTTGAAGCGCATGACCAATATCTGTGCGGCGTATCCGATTGGTCTGACTACCCTGAAAATGTCGGCTTGCTTGTCGCGCGTGTGAGAGCAAAAACTTGCCCAAAGACCGTCAAGACTTGCGGATAATGAGCCCAGCGGCTTCGCTGGGGCCGCCCTCAAAACCAAGCGCCAAAAAACGTTCAGCAAGCGCTGCATGAACCGCCGCGCCGCGCGCCATCACCGTGTCATCGAGCACCATGCGGTTTGAATGAAGGCCGCAGCATTGCCGCCAATCGCTGCCTTCATGGCTTGCCCCAAGAAAGAACATCGCGCCGGGGACTTTTTCGAGCACATAAGCAAAGTCTTCTGCGCCCATGATCGGGTGCTCAAGGGTCTTCCACGCGGCCTCCCCGAAAACGTCCTGGATCACCGCTTGACCAAAACGCACCGCTTCGGGCGCGCAGAGCGTGACGGGGAAGCCTTGCGTGATCGTGACCGCCGCACCAGCACCGTGCGCCGCGGCGACAAGCGTTGCGACCTGCTCAATCTGGCTTTGAACAAAGGCGCGCACGCGCGGCGAAAGCGTGCGGATCGTCCCCAGCATATGCGCGGTTTCGGGGATGACATTGTTCGTTGTGCCCGCCGAAATTTTGGCAATCGTGACGACCGCAGGGTCGAACACCGAGATTTTGCGCGTGATCATCGTCTGGAGCGCTGACACGATTTCGCATGCAATCGGGATCGGATCGTTCGCGCTGTGCGGCATTGAGGCATGCCCGCCCGCGCCCGTCACAACAATCTCCAGCACATCTGATGAGGCGAGTAAGGGCCCGTGCCGACCCGAAAAAATACCGCGCGGCGCGTTGGGCATGATGTGGAGCGCAAAAGCGGCGTCGGGCAGCGGATCGATCAGCCCGTCTTCGAGCATGAAGCGCGCGCCATGATGCCCCTCTTCGCCGGGTTGAAACATGAACTGCACCGTGCCCGCCAGCTGGTCGCGCTTTGCACACAGCATCCGCGCCGCGCCGACGAGCATCGCGACGTGCGTATCATGCCCGCAAGCATGCATCGCGCCGCCAATCGTCGAGCTGAATTCAAGCCCGGTTTCTTCTTCTAGCGGGAGCGCATCCATATCGCCGCGTAACAACACCGTGCGACCATTGGCTGGCCCTTGCAAGGTCGCGATCAGCCCGCTGGTCGATGGGCCCTCGCGATAAACAAGCGGCAGCCCCGCAAGAGCGGCTTTGATTTTGGCGTGGGTCTTTGGATTGTGCAGGCCAAGCTCGGGTTCGGCATGGATCGCACGGCGCAGCGCGATGATGGCAGGCAGAAGGGCCTCGGCCTCATCTTGCCAAGCAGGGATGAGCGCGCCCACCGGCTAAACGTCGATACTGGGGCTGCCGATGTTGCCGTGCGCCACGCCGCCATCGACCGTGATCGTATCGCCCACCACATAATTGCCCGCATTCGAAGCGAGGTAGATTGCCGCCGCGGCCATATCTTCTGGCTGGCCAATCCGGCGATTGGGTATGTTGGCAGCAACGGCATCGCCGTGATCACGCGCGGCCTTGTTCATATCAGAGGCAAACGCGCCCGGTGCGATCGACGTCACGTTGATCTGATCGACAATCAGCCGCGCCGCTAGTCGCTTTGTCAGATAGATGAGCGAAGATTTGGAGGCGTGGTAGCTATAGGTTTCCCAAGGGTTGAGCCTCTGGCCATCGATTGATGTAATCATGATCACCTTGGCAGGTTGCGCTTTGGACGCCGCTGCCTTGAGCGACGGGTAGAGCGCTTGGGTGAGAAAAAAGGGTGATTTGACGTTGAGGTCCATCACCTTATCCCAGCCGCTTTCGGGGAAGGTTTCGAAGTCTTCGCCCCAAGCTGCGCCCGCATTGTTCACGAGAATGTCGAGCTTGGGTTCGAGCGCGGCGAAGGCGGCGGCCAGCGCCTTGCAGCCCGCAACGGTGGAAACATCCATCGGCAGCGCGATACAATTGGGGCCGAGCGCGGCGGCTGTGGCGTCGCACTGATCGGCCTTGCGCGAGGATATATAGACCTTCGCTCCTGCGGCGATGAAGCCTTCCGCCATGTGTTTGCCGAGGTTTTTAGACCCGCCCGTGATGAGCGCGACGCGGCCTTTGAGGCTGAAGAGTTTTGCAATATCCATGGTTTTGCCTTTCTAAAGCCCCGTCTCCTATAAGAGGGTGGGGCGGTGTTTACTCAATAACCGTTCAGTGTCGCCAAGCGATCAGCATGAAAAGACGTGTCGCCAAAAAACTCATTTAGGCCTCGCTCGCGCTTCATGTAGAGGCCGATGTCAAAGGCATCGGTCATCCCCATACCGCCGTGCATTTGAACCCCTTCGCGCACGGCAAGGTTGCACGCGATACCCGCTTTGGCTTTAGCCGCTGCGACATAGAGCGCGGCACTCTCATGGCCTTCGTCAAGGAGAGTCTGCGCCTTGAGGACGATGGATCGCGCGCCTTCAATCTCTCCGTAAAGATGCGCCGCACGGTGTTGCAGCGCTTGAAACTCGCCGATCAGCTGGCCAAATTGTTTGCGCGTCTTGAGATAATCAAACGTGATCTCCATTGCGCCAGTCCCCACGCCGACCATTTCCGCCGCCGCCCCGACCCGACCCGCATCCAGAATTTTGGTGAGCGTTGCCCAGCCGCCGTCAACGTCGCCGATCACAGCATCAGCCGTCACCTCGACGCCGTCGAGTGTTAAGTGCGCCGCCATTGACGAATCCACCAGCCGCGTCGCTTCTGCCGACAGTCCCGCGGCTTCCCTATCCACCGCAAAGAGTGTCAGACCGTCGGTTTCGCCGGGCGCGCCCGCTGTCCGCGCGGCGACGATGAGCAGATCAGCCGATGCGCCTTGCACGACAAATTGCTTCGTGCCCGAAAGCGTGAAGCCATTGCCCGCGCGTTTGGCCCGAAGCGCTGTTTTTTCGGGGCGGTGCTTGCTGGCCTCATCGATCGCAATGCCAATCACCGCTTCGCCCTTGAGGATCGCGGGGAACCAGCGGTCACGCATCGCCTTGTCGGCAGCCTTCAACGCTTCAACGGCGATAACCGATGTCGAAAGGAACGGCGAAGGGGAGAGATTACGGCCAACCTCCTCCAGCACAATACCCGCCTCAATCGCACCCATGCCAAGGCCACCTTCGGCCTCTGGAATGAGCATGCCGGTAAAGCCCATGGCGGCAAATTGCTTCCACAAATCATGGCTAAAACCATCCTTGCAATTCTTGTCGCGATAAGCGCGAAAATGCGCGACCGGCGCTTCTGCCTTCATAAAATCACGCGCTGAATCGCGCAGCATCGCTTGGTCTTCGTTAAGCGTCATGGCCATGGCTTTAGGCTCCGGGCATTTCGAGGATACGTTTCGAGACGACATTGAGCATGACTTCGCTCGTGCCACCTTCGATGCTGTTGGCCTTGGTGCGCAACCAGCTTCTGGGTTTTGCGCCACCGCCGGAGCTCTCGCTTTCCCATTCAAGCGCGTCTGATCCGCCCGCTGCCATCACCAGCTCATGCCTTTTTTTGTTGAGCTCAGTGCCAACATATTTCATCAAATTGGAATAGGCGGGATGCGCCTTGCCCGACTTCCATTCGTCCATAAAGCGCTCGCTATGCGCCCGGAATGCAAGGTTTTCGACATCGAACAGCGCCATTTGCGCGCGGAGCACCGGCTCCTCAGCCATCACATCCTTAAAGGCGGTGCCGAGTGAGGCCATGCCGCCATCTCCGCCCATGCCCGAGATCATCTCGCGCTCATGGCCCAGCAGATATTTGGCAACATCCCAACCCCGATTGAGGTCTCCGACAATCTGCGCCTTGGGCACGACAACATCGTCAAAAAACGTCTCGCAAAAGGGGCTGCTGCCGCTGATCAGCTTGATCGGCTTCGTCGTCACGCCCGGCGTGGTCATATCAAACAGCAGGAAGCTAATGCCCTGATATTTATTGGCCTTGTCGGTGCGGACGAGACAGAAAATCCAGTCGGCCTTGTCCGCATAGCTTGTCCAGATTTTTGAACCGTTGACCAGCCAATGATCGCCCTTATCTTCCCCAAAAGTTTGCATGCTGACAAGATCGCTGCCCGAGCCGGGCTCTGAATAGCCTTGGCACCAACGGATTTCGCCGCGCGCGATCTGACCGAGATAATGCACCTTCTGGTCTTCACTGCCAAATTTGAGCAGCGCAGGCCCGAGCATCCAAATTCCGAAACTATTGAGCGGCGAGCGGCAGCCCAGATTTGCCATTTCCTGCCGGAAGATTTTTGTTTCCGCCGCCGATAGGCCAGCGCCGCCATATGCCTTGGGCCAATCCGGCACGGTGTAGCCCTTGGCCGCGCAGCGCTCCATCCACGTTTTTTGCGCTTCAGACTGGAATTTGAACGCGCGGCCGCCCCAGCAGGTGTCTTCTTCACTGCGCGCTGGCTTACGCATCTCTGCAGGGCAATTGTCTTCAAGCCACGCGCGGATTTCTGCGCGGAAATTATTAAGATCTGGCATGTCTTGTCTCCTCTGCTGGTCAACTGTGTAAGGCCGCGCTTTGGCTTTACGCAAGCGTCAATTGGCAAAATCAGGATTCCGTAGCGGCAGCTTCGCCTGCGTTGACGAGGGCAATCATCGGCCTATGGTTTGGCCAGAACATCAGGAGAGATGGCCATGAGATTCGCTGGGAAAACAATCGTCATAACGGGCGCCGCGTCGGGCATCGGGAAAGCGACTTGCCTCCTTTTTGCGTCCGAAGGGGCCATTGTCATCGCCGGTGATATTGACGCTGAAGGCGGGGCTGATCTCGCCGCGACATCCAATGGCACCATCACTTTCAAACGCACCGATGTGTGTGTGGTGGAAGACATCAAGGCGCTGATGGACTTTGCCGCTGCCAAGACCGGCGGGATCGATATTGTCTTTAACAATGCCGGAGCGGGCGGTGCCAAAGAAGGGATTGACGAGATCGATGCCGAAGGCTGGGACAGAACGATGAACCTGCTCCTGCGGTCTGTGGCGATGGGCATGCGCTACGCCACGCCGCACATGATCGGGCGCGACGGGGCTTCGTTTGTCAACACGGCAAGCATTGCAGCACTCGGCGCGGGCTATTCCCCCACGGCTTACGCCGTTGCAAAGGCGGGCGTGCTCCACCTCTCAAAAATTGGGGCGACCGATCTTGCCAAGCACAACATCCGCTGCAACGCGATCTGTCCTGGCTTCATCAAGACCAATATCTTTTCATCCTCGCTCGATGTGCCGCCTGAAAAAAAGGAAGCGGCCAACCAAATTATCTTTGAAATCGCGAACCACGCGCAGCCCGTCAAACGCGGCGGAAACCCCGAAGACATCGCACAAATGGTGGCCTTCCTCGCTTCAAAGGAAGCGGGCTTCATCACCGGCGCGCATTTTCTCGTCGATGGGGGCATTACCACGGGCCAACCTCATAGCTGGAACCCTGAGGCACCAAGTCTCTTTGATGCGCTGCAAGCCTTTGTGGATACGCCGCAAGGATGAGCCTTCCCCCGCTTGAGCGACTGCCCCTGCGGGTCAGGATTGGCCATGGCTTTGGTTCGGTCGCTTACGGGGTTAAGGACAATGGGTTCAGCACATTGCTGCTCATTTTTTACAATCAGGTTATGGGGCTAGATCCTTGGCTGGTCGGCCTCATTCTGCTCGGCGCTTTGCTCTTTGATGCCATGATTGACCCGCTCGTCGGCTATTTTAGTGATAAGACATACACCCGGTGGGGCAAGCGCCATCCTTGGATGTACGCTGCAATTGTGCCCATGGCCTTGTTCTGGACGCTCCTTTGGTTTCCCCCTGCGCTCAGTCACGCGATGCTCTATGGCTATTTGTTTGTTTGCGCGTTTCTCATGCGCGCGTCGGTCTCACTTTATGAAGTGCCCGCGCTTGCCGTTGTCCCGGCGTTGTCGACAGATTATGACGAACGCACCTCGATCACCCGGTGGCGTCTGCTGTTTGCGTGGACTGGAGGACTGACCATGCTCATTCTCGCCTTTGGTGTGTTTCTCGTCCCGACCTTAGGCCATCCCATCGGCTTGCTTAATCAAGACGGCTATCACCGCTACGGACTCTTCGGCGCCGCGCTCATCATCGTCGCGACTTTGGTATCAACGCTGACAACGCATCGCCGCTTGGCCCATTTTCCCGATGAAGCGCCAACGCATTTGCCCCCGCGCGAGACGATTCGCCGGATTTTTGTAGCGCTGTCATACCGCGCCTATCTTTTGATTTTGGGGAGCACTTTCTTCGCCTATGCCGCCACGGGCGTCGCCTTTTCGGCGACGACCTATATGATGTCCTACGTCTGGGAGATGCCGCAGTCAGGCTTCCTCGCATATTCCATCACCCTCTTCGGCGGCGTGGTGGGTGCCTTTTTGCTGGTCGGATCCTTGCAAGCGCGCATTGAAAAGACAATCGGCACAGTCGTGCTCGGGCTTCTCGGCGTTTCAATTGCCGTGTTGCCCTATGTTTTAAAGCTGCTCGGCTTGTTTCCGCAGAATGGTAGCCCAGCCTTGATCCCCACCCTGTTTTCGATTGTGACCTTGGCCAACGCCTTTAGCGTGGGGTCTGTGATGCTGGGTCAATCGATGGTTGCTGACGTTGTCGAGGCGTCGCAGGAGAAAACCGGTGAGCGAAACGAAGGCATCTTTTTTGCCGGATATTTCTTTGCACAAAAAAGTGCCACCGGCTTCGGCATCTTTCTAACGGCCCTTATTCTAAGCGGCATCGGTTTTCCGAAGGGTGCAAAGCCGGGCGCAGTCGCCCTGCCCATTCTGGATCATTTGATCCTGATCTATGTGATAGTCTTACTCGCATTAGGCTGGTCAAGTGCGGCCCTGATTGCGCGCTTTCCAATCACGCGCGCCGAGCACAGCGCGCGCGTTCGCCAACTTGCATTACAAAAGGCTTCATAGGGCCTAGCCAAGCCGCGATGATGCTGACATTGACGTTTACGTAAACAAGAGAGGACGACTCACATGGACTTCACCCTCAACGAACGCGAATCCTATTGGCGCGACCGCGTTAAAAACCACATCGACCAATATGTCCGCCCGCGCATGAAGGATTATTATGCCGAGCAAGCGCAGGGTGAGCGCTGGAAGGTGCTGCAAGTCGTAGAAGAAGAAAAGGCGCGCGCCAAGGCAGCGGGCATTTGGAATCTCTTCATGCCACCAACCTCGGGGCGGGTTCATGTCGATGACAGCATAGAGTTTGAAGGCCCCGGCCTCACCAATCTTGAATATGCCCTCTGCGCCGAAGAAATGGGCCGCGTCGGCATGGCGTCTGAAGTGTTTAACTGCGCCGCGCCTGATACCGGCAATATGGAAGTCTTTCTGCGTTACGGCACGGCTGAGCAAAAGAAGCGCTGGATGGTCCCTCTGATGAACGGTGAAATCCGCTCTGCCTTCTTGATGACCGAGCCCGCCGTGGCATCGTCCGACGCGACCAACATTGAAACCTCAATCCGCCGCGACGGCGACCATTATGTGATCAACGGGACCAAATGGTGGTCTTCGGGCGCGGGCGATCCGCGTTGCAAAATTGCGATCGTGATGGGCAAAACCGATAGCGGCGCTGTCAAGCATCAACAGCAATCGCAAATTTTGATGCCGCTCGACGCCCCTGGCGTCAACATTTTGCGCCATCTTCCCGTTTTTGGATATGACGACGCGCCGCACGGCCATATGGAAATTGAGCTAAAGGACGTGCGCGTGCCCGCGGACAATCTGCTGCTTGGCGAAGGCCGTGGATTTGAGATCGCGCAAGGCCGCCTCGGGCCGGGGCGCATCCATCACTGCATGCGCACGATTGGCGTTGCTGAAGAAGCGCTTGAGAAGATGTGCCGCCGCCTGACCACGCGCGTCGCGTTTGGTAAACCCATTGCCCAGCAGACGGTTTGGCATGAACGCATTGCCCGCGCGCGGATCGACATTGATATGACCCGCCTGCTGTGCCTTAAGGCCGCCCAGATGATGGACACTGTTGGCAATAAGGCTGCGGCCTGCGAGATTGCGATGATCAAGGTCCAGGCCCCCAATATGGCACTTTCGATCATCGACGACGCAATCCAAGCACACGGCGGCGGCGGCGTTTCTGAAGATTACGGGCTGGCTTCGGCTTGGGCCCATCAGCGCACTTTGCGGCTGGCAGACGGCCCCGATGAAGTCCACGCCCGCGCCATTGCCCGTCTTGAGCTTGGCAAATATGGAGAGCGCGCATGAAGGCCGCAGTCCTGGTTCAGCCCGGTTCGCCGCTCGAGATCGAGACGCTCTCGATTGCAAACCCCGGCCCGCATGAGGTGCTGATCCGCACCGCCGCGTGCGGGCTCTGCCATAGCGATTTGCACTTCATAGAAGGCACCTACCCGCACCCGTTGCCAGCGGTGCCCGGCCATGAAGCCGCAGGCATTGTCGAGGCCGTGGGGAGCGAAGTTCGGACCGTGAAGATTGGCGACGCCGTCGTTACGTGCCTTTCGGCCTTTTGCGGACACTGCGAATTTTGCGTGACCGGGCGGATGTCGCTGTGCGTCAGTGGGGATACAAAGCGCACGGCTGATCAAGCGCCGCGCCTGACGCGGCCCGATGGCTCGACGGTCAATCAGATGCTCAACTTGTCGGCCTTTGCCGAACAGATGCTGATCCATGAACATGCGTGCGTGCGGATCAACCCCGAGATGCCGCTTGACCGTGCGGCCGTGATTGGCTGTGCGGTGACGACGGGCGCAGGAACGATTTTTAACGCCTGCAAAGTCACGCCGGGCGAAACGGTCGTCGTCGTAGGGTGTGGCGGGGTTGGCCTTGCCACGATCAACGCCGCCAAAATTGCCGGCGCTGGCCGGATCATTGCAGCAGACCCTGTGCCTGAAAAGCGGGCGCTGGCGATGAAGCTTGGCGCGACCGATGTGGTCGATGCGCTGGCCAATGATGCCGCCGGCCAGATAATCGAGATGACGCGCGGCGGCGTTGATCATGCGATTGAAGCCGTTGGCCGTCCAGCCTCGGCGGCGCTCGCTGTTGCCTCCCTCAAGCGCGGCGGAACGGCGACCATCCTCGGCATGATGCCGCTCGCTGAGCGCGTGAGCCTCGGCGCGATGGACTTGCTGGGCGGTAAAAAGTTGCAAGGCGCGCTGATGGGGGCAAACCGCTTCCCAGTTGATATTCCGCGTTTGGTCGATTTCTACATGCGCGGGCTGCTTGATCTCGATAGCATCATTGCCGAGACGATTCCGCTCACCCAGATCAACGAGGGCTTTGAGAAGATGAAGAAGGGCGATAGCGCGCGCAGCGTCATCGTGTTTGATCAGTGACCCTCGACGCTCAAGCTGCTTTTTCTGGTACGACGCTTGCTGAAGGCGCTGACGCGCTCGACACTGGCAAGCTAACGGCTTGGATGGCGGCCCATGTTGAAGGCTTTGAGGGCCCGATCGAGGTCCGAAAATTCGCGGGTGGCCAATCGAACCCCACCTATAAAATTGTGGCGAAGAGCCGCAACTATGTCTTGCGCCGCAAGCCTTTTGGGCCGCTTTTGCCGAGCGCGCACGCCGTTGACCGCGAGTTTAAGGTGATCGCCGGGCTTTACCCCACGGGCTATCCCGTGGCCAAACCGTTCGGCCTCTGCACCGATGACAGCGTGATCGGCAGCTGGTTCTACATCATGGATATGGTCGAAGGGCGGACGATCTGGGACGGCGCGATGCCGGGATCAAATCCGACCGAACGCCGCGAGACCTATGCCGCTATGATTGATACGCTGGCCGCCCTCCACGCGGTCGATGTCGAGGCTGCCGGGCTTTCGGATTACGGCAAGCCCGGCAATTATTTTGGCCGACAGGTCGACCGCTGGACAAAGCAATACCGCTTGTCGGAAACCGAAGTGATGCCAGAAATGGAGCGGCTGATCACTTGGCTGCCCAAAACCCTGCCCGAGCAAACGCGCGTGAGCATCGTTCACGGCGACTACCGGATCGACAATATGATTTTCGCCGCTGACCAGCCCAAAGTGTGCGCGGTGCTCGATTGGGAATTGGGCACGCTGGGCGATCCACTGGCTGACTTCACCTATGTCGCCATGGCGTGGGTGACGGATAATGGCGGGCGCTCTGGCGTGCAAGATCTCGACCGCAAAGCGCTGGGCATTCCTGAGCTGGATGAGATGGTGGCGCGCTACTGCGCGGCAACAGGCCGCACCAGCATTCCCGATCTTAATTGGTATTTTGCCTATAATTTCTTTCGCCTCGCCGGGATTATTCAGGGCATCAAAAAGCGTGTGATCGATGGCACTGCCAATTCTGCCCATGCCCGAGACATGTCTGAGCGGGTGTTTCCCCTCGCGCAGGCGGCTTGGGATTTTGCGGTCAAAGCGGGGGCCGAGAAAGCGGGGGCATAGGTCGCCTTCGTCCCGGGGAACGCCGGGACCAAGATGGTGCTGATGCCCTTCATTCATGTTTGTTGCTGAACCCCAGCCTTTGCCGGGGTGACGATTGGAGATGCTATGTCCCTGTTCAATATGGCCGGTCAGGTCGCAATCATTACCGGTTCCTCTAAAGGGATTGGCAAGGCCATCGCCGAAGAAATGGCTGTCCACGGTGCCAAGGTTGTTATCTCCAGCCGGAAGCTTGATGCTTGTGAAACGGTCGCTGCTGCGATCAATGCCAAGCACGGCGCGGGGACCGCGATAGCGCTTGCCGCCAATATTTCGCGCAAGGAAGACCTTCAAACCCTTGTCGATGAAACGCGCAAGGCCTTTGGTCAGGTCACCGCGCTGGTGTGCAACGCCGCATCTAACCCGTATTTCGGCCCCACGCTGGGCATCAGTGATGATCAGTTCCGTAAAATCATGGACAATAACATCCTTTCTAATCACTGGTTGATCAGCATGGTCGCGCCCGAGATGATGGCGCGCGGCGAAGGGTCTATCACGCTGGTGTCATCGATCGGCGGGATCAAGGGGAGCGCGGTGATCGGCGCTTATTGCATTTCTAAGGCGGCCGACATGCAGATGGCGCGCAACATGGCTGATGAGTTCGGACCTCAGGGCGTGCGCGTGAACTGCATCGCGCCCGGCCTGATCCGCACTGACTTTGCCAAGGCGCTATGGGAAAACCCAGAAATTCTAAAACGCTCGACTGAAAAATCGCCGCTCCGCCGCATTGGTGAACCCGAGGAAATTGCAGGCATGGCGGTGTTCCTCGCGAGCCGCGCGGGCGGGTTCACGACCGGACAAACATTCGTCATCGATGGCGGCAACACGATCACAGGAGGCTAAAATGGGCGCACTTGACGGCAAAATTGCAATCATCACCGGCGCGGGTTCGGGCATTGGCCGCGCCAGCGCGATCCGCTTTGCGCGCGAAGGCGCAAAACTCGTCATCGGCGATAAGTCCGAAGCGGTTCACGAAACGGCCAAAATGATTGGCGACGGGGTCACCGCGCTCCAGATCGACGCGGGCAATGAAGCCGATGTGCAAAAACTGGTCGCCACCGCGATCAGCACCTATGGCGGGCTTGATATTGCGTTTGCCAATGCCGGCATTTCAGGCGGGATGACCGGAATTTTTGATATCGAGCCGGCCGACTTTGCAGAAGTCCTCCGCGTCAATTTGATCGGGCCTTGGCTCATGGTCAAACATGCGGGCAAAGCGATGGCCGATGCGGGGAAGGGGGGCTCCATTGTCCTGACAGCCAGCGTCGCAGGCATTCGCTCCGGCGCGGGCGGCCCCGCCTATTCGGCATCAAAAGCGGGCGTGATCAACCTCGCCAAGGTGTCGGCTCAACAACTTTCGGAAACAAATGTGCGCTGCAACGCGATCTGCCCGGGCCTAACCGAAACCGGCATGACGAAGCCGACATTTGATTACGCCAAGGAAAAGGATGTGATGCACAAAGTCGGTCGGCTCAATCCCTTGCGCCGCGCGGCCCAGCCTGATGAACTTGCCAATGTGGCCCTCTTCCTCGCGAGCGACCAAGCCAGCTATGTCAATGGACAAGCCATCGCGGTTGACGGCGGCCTTTCCTCCTCGCACCCCGTGACGCGTCAGCTCACGGGTCAAACGGCGGTATAGCAAAATGAAAATGCGCGCACTGGGGGATAGCGAGATCAAGGTCTCCGAGATTGCCCTCGGCTCTTGGTTGACCTACGGTTTGGGCGTTGAAGCCGATGCCGCGACGGCATGCCTCAACCGTGCCTTTGATGAGGGGATCAACTTCATCGACACGTCGAACATCTACGGCAAGGGATCGGCTGAGACCTTCCTCGGCGAAGCACTAAAGCATCGCCCCCGCGACTCCTATGTCATGGCGACCAAGCTCTTCTTCCCGATGAGTGAGACAGACAAAGGCCTGTCGCGCGCTCAGATTATGAAACAAATCGATGCCTCGCTCACGCGGCTCCAAACCGACTATGTCGATCTCTATCAATGCCACCGCTATGATGATGAGACGCCAATTGAGGAAACGATGGAGGCGCTGTCTGACGTCGTTAAAGCAGGCAAGGCGCGGGCGATTGGCTTTTCCGAATGGTCGCCAGCCAATATCCGCGACGCTCTGGCCGTGCCCGATAGCGTGAAATTTGTCTCAAGCCAGCCGCAGTATAGCTTGCTCTGGCGACGGCCTGAAGCCGAAGTGATCCCGCTTTGCGCCGCGCACGGCATCGCGCAGATCGTCTGGTCGCCACTCGCCCAAGGCCTGCTCACAGGAAAATATAGCGCGAACAGCCCCCCGCCGGCTGAAAGTCGCGCGGCGCATGAAACGATGGGCGCAATGATGGGCGGCTGGATGCGACCCGAAATGCTTGCAGCAGTGGATGCGATCAAGCCGATTGCCGCCGAAGCGGGCTGCTCGCTTGCGCAGTTCTCGCTCGCTTGGGTGCTCCGTGAACCGAATGTCGCCAGCGCGATCATCGGCGCGAGCAGGCCCGAGCAGGTCAGTGAGAATGCCGCGGCGAGCGGGTTGGTGGTTGATCCAGCACTGTTCGCCAAGGCCGAAGCGATTGCACAAGGAGCACGCGGATGACGCTTGCCAAGGACCTCGGGTTCCTGCCCGACCGGCTAGACCGGATCGGCGCGCATATCCAATCCCAATACCTCGATACAGGCAAGCTGCCGCATGCTGCCCTGCTGATCGGCCGGGGCGACGAAGTCGCGCATCTTTGGGGCGCGGGGGTTAAGACTGACGCGCTCTTTCGCATTGCGAGCATGACAAAGCCCATCACGTCGGTTGCCTTCATGCAGCTGCTTGAGCAGGGAAAAGTGGCGCTCGCCGATCCCGTTTCAACCTATATCCCCGAATTTGCCGAGCTTGGCGTGTTCGTGAGTGGCGGGGGCAAACAGCCCTTTGTTTCGCGCGCGCCAGCACACGCGATGCGGATTATCGATTTGATGCGGCATACTGCGGGGCTGACCTATAGCTTTCAAGAGCGCACCCCCATCGATGCCGCTTACCGAAAAACCGATCTCGAAAGCTGGACCAAAAACAACAGCCAAAGCTTCATCGATCACTTGGCCGCTATCCCATTGGAATTTGATCCCGGAACGCGCTGGAATTACTCCGTCGCCACCGATGTCCTTGGCGTGATCGTCGAGCGGATCAGCGGCCAAAGCCTCGGCGATTATTTTCGCCAACACATTTTTGAGCCTCTCGGCATGGTCGACACCGGTTACTTGGTGCCCGCCGATCAGGCGCACCGCCTTGCGGATTGCTATGCCTTTCATCCCAAAGACAAAATGGTTTTGATTGATCGGTCCGGCACTGAAAGCGCTTGGGCGAATGGCTTTACGTTTGAATCGGGCGGTGGCGGATTGGTTTCAACGCTCGCTGACTATCACCGCTTCTGCCGCATGGTGCTGAACGGCGGTGCCTTGGACGGCGTTCAGATCATCAGCCCTAAGACGCTCGAACTTATGACCGCTAATCACCTGCCTGGCGGCGGTGATTTAACGCAGCATTCCAATTCGCTGTTTAGCGAAGCCGAAAATGCGGGCATTGGCTTTGGTCTTGGCTTTGCCTGTAATATCAATCCCGCTGCCACACTCTTGCCCGGCAGCAAGGGAGAATTTTACTGGGGCGGGATGTATTCTACCGCGTTTCTGGTCGATCCTCACGAAGACCTGATCATGATCTTCATGACTCAGCTCGCCCCATCCTCAACCTATCCCGTCCGGCGTGAAATCCGGACCATGATGTATGCGGCGCTCGCTGCCTAATTTTGGAGACGAAAATGCACTCTGTGACCCAAAGCCGTGATGGCGAAATTTTGATCCTCACCGTTAACAATCCCCCTGTTAATGCGCTCAGCTGGCACGTGCGGGATGGCTTGGGCGCGGGCATTGAGGCGGCTGAGGCCGACGAGAGTGTCAAGGCGGTGCTGCTGATTTGCGACGGGCAAACCTTTATTGCCGGGGCCGATATTACCGAATTTTCAAAGCCGCCGCAGGGGCGGGATTTTTTTGGCGTTCTCGATGCGTTTGAAGGCGCAAGCAAGCCAGTGATCGCCGCCATTCACGGCACCGCGCTAGGCGGCGGACTCGAAACGGCCTTGGTTTGTCACTACCGGATCGCGGTGCCGTCGGCAAAACTCGGCGTGCCTGAAGTCAACCTCGGCCTCTTGCCCGGTGGCGGCGGAACCCAGCGGCTACCGCGCGTAGTGGGCGTCGAGCAGGCGGCGATCATGTGTGCGCTCGGCGTCCCGATTTCTGCGGCCAAGGCCCTCGAATTTGGGCTGATCGATGCGTTGGCGGGGGAAGCGAGCCTGAAAGCAGATGCCATCGCCTTTGCCCGGACCTGCATCGCCAAGGGCGCGCGCCCGACGCGGGACATGCCGGTCTTGGGTGATGTCGGGATCATCGCCAAACTTGAGGCTGAAAATGCGCGCAAGTGGAAGGGATTTGAGGCGCCGTACGCCAATCTGCGCTGCGTCGCGGCGGCGGCGGCTCATCCCAATATCGATGATGGCCTCAAGGTTGAACGCGCAGAATTTGGCAAGTTGATGATGGGCAGCCAGTCCAAAGCCCAGCAATATATGTTCTTTGCCGAGCGGCAAGCCGCCAAGATCGACGGCCTGCCCAAGGACACCGCCCTGCGCGCCATCAAGAAGGTCGGCGTGATCGGCGCGGGCACGATGGGCGGCGGGATCAGCATGAACTTCCTCGCGCGCGGCATCCCCGTCACCCTTGTCGAAATGGTTCAGGAAAACCTTGACCGCGGCGTTGGCGTCATTCGCAAGAATTATGAAGCGAGCGCTGCCAAGGGCCGCTTCACGGTCGAACAGGTTGAGGCGATGATGGGCGCATTGACACCCTCGCTTTCGCTCGACGATCTGGCCGACTGTGATCTCATCATCGAAGCCGTCTATGAAAGCATGGACGTCAAGAAAGACGTGTTTGGCAAGCTCGATGCCCTTTGCAAGCCCGGCGCGATCCTTGCGTCCAACACGTCATACCTTAATGTTGATGAGATTGCGGCCTGCACCAAGCGCCCGCAAGATGTTCTGGGCATGCACTTTTTCTCGCCCGCCAATGTCATGAAGCTGCTCGAGGTCGTGCGCGGCGAAAAAACGGCGGATGATGTCCTCGCCACGGTCATGGCGCTTGGCAAAAAGATTGGCAAGGTCGCCGTTGTCGCGGGTGTGTGCCACGGCTTTATCGGCAACCGGATGCTGAGCCAGCGGCAAATACCGGCGAACCAATTGCTTATGGAAGGCGCAACACCGGCCCAGATTGATAAGGTGCACACAGATTTTGGCATGCCGATGGGACCGTTTCAGATGAGCGATCTCGCCGGGCTGGATATTGGCTGGCACCGTGATCCGACACGGGTTGAAACGATCCGCGATGCGCTGTGCGCGGCGGGGCGGTTTGGCCAAAAGAATGGCAAGGGCTTTTATGATTATGATGCCAAGCGTGTCGGAACGCCAAGCGCAGAAGCGCTCGCAATTATTGAGGATTTTCGGTCAAAATCCAACCTGCCCAAGCGCGATATTTCCGAGCAGGAGATCATTGAGCGCACGCTCTACCCGATGGTCAATGAAGGCTATCACATTCTCGAAGAAGGCAAAGCCCAGCGCGCATCAGACATCGATGTTGTCTGGATCTACGGCTATGGCTGGCCCGTCTATCGCGGTGGCCCCATGTTTTGGGGCGATTTGGAAGGCGCGGGCAAAATCGTGGCGGCGCTTGAGAAACACGGCGTCGCAGTGGCAGAGACTCTGCGGGCAAAAGCCTGAGAGGGGCCAAGCAAAGGGCGTAAATCATGGTCCGATTATTTGTCGCGATGACACTGGTTCTCGCCACAACGGCGTCGGCGCAAAATGCAGCGCCGTCGCCTGTCGCGCCAAAAGTCACGACCGCGCCGGTCTATGCCACTGTGCGCGTTGTCCTGACGACAAAGCTCGGGGCCATCACGCTCGAACTCGAAAAGGAGCGCGCACCGATCACCAGCGGAAATTTTCTGCGCTATGTTGATCAACGGCGTTTTGACGGGATCAGCTTTTACCGCCGGTCGCTGGTGCCAGGCGATCCGACAAAAGGGTTTATCCAAGGCGGAACGAACGACCCAAAGCGCCTCCTGCCCCCGATTGCGCACGAGCCGACGAGCAAAACCGGGCTCAAGCACGTTGTAGGCGCGGTCTCGGTGCCGCGCTGGGCCCCCGGCACGGCGCAGGGGGATTTCACGATTCTGCTGGTCGACGCGCCCGAAATGGATGCCAACCCTGCGGCTTCGGGAGACAATCTTGGCTATGCGGTTTTCGGGCGCGTTGTTGAGGGGATGGATGTCGTGCGTAAAATCCACGCCGCGCCGACGTCACCGATCAAAGGACAGGGCGCCATGAAGGGCGAAATGCTGGCGCCGCCGATTACAATCCTCACGGCGCGGCGCGGCGAGACCAAGCCCAAAGGCGGTTAGGGCGCTTGCTCTCACAAACGCAGCGGCTTATGCGCCGCCACAATTAGATCCAACCGGAGCTCCTGTCATGCCAACGCTCGTCCTTATTCGTCACGGCCAATCGACGTGGAATCTCGAAAACCGTTTCACGGGTTGGTGGGATGTTGACGTGACCGAAAAGGGTGCGGGCGAAGCGCGGGCTGCCGGGGCGCTGATGCGCGACAAGGGCCTCGATTTTGATTGCTGCTTTACCTCGCTCCAAACGCGCGCGATCAAAACCCTTCATTTGGCCCTCGAAGAAATGGGGCGGCTGTGGCTCCCGGTCGAAAAAGACTGGCGTTTGAACGAGCGGCACTACGGCGGCCTTACCGGGCTAGACAAGGCCGAAACAGCAGCGAAGCACGGCAGCGAGCAAGTGCATATCTGGCGGCGCAGCTTTGATATTCCGCCGCCGCCCATCGAAGCGGGCAGCCAATATGATCCTGCGGCAGACCGCCGCTACGCAGGGGTTATGGTTCCAAAGACCGAAAGCCTCAAGGATACGATCAACCGGGTTTTGCCATATTGGGAAGCGGCGATTGCGCCTGAGCTCAGGGCCGGCAAGCGCGTACTCATCTCTGCACACGGCAATTCTTTGCGCGCCTTGGTCAAACATTTGTCCGGCATTTCAGACGAAGAGATTGCCAGCCTCGAAATCCCGACAGGGCAGCCCATTGTTTACGAACTGTCCGATGATCTGAGCGCGCTCGACCGCTATTATTTGTCTGAGCGCTGAGCCGCCCGAACGGCATACATCGCCGAATCAGCGCGATCAAACGCAGTCTCAACGCTATCATTTTCACGCACGTCGGTGATGCCCCACGAGGCGGTGAGGGTGAGCGGGGCCCCTAACCAGTCAACCGGCTCGGCCAATAAATTGTCGGCAAAGCGGAGCATGCGGAGTTCGATGTCGCCCACCTCGGCATGATCGAGGACAAGGGCGAATTCATCGCCGCCAATCCGCGCGATCAAATCTGTGACGCGAAAGGCGCGGAGCAAATGGTCTGCAATATGGCACAGGGCCATATCGCCCGCCAAATGGCCGTGGATATCATTGATGGCCTTGAGGCCATTCACATCGATAACAACCAGCGTCGTTGCGATCCGGTGCCG
>JBEGTP010000206.1:0-4540 GCA_041179365.1 Pseudomonadota bacterium | reverse complement strand
GCAACCCCGCAATGCGCCTGATTTTGAGCAATCTCGCACGGGTGATGGATTTCGCGGTGGTCGATCCCGCCGGTATGAATATCAAACGGAAAGCCAAGCAATTCGCCCGACATCACCGAGCATTCCAAATGCCAGCCCGGCGCGCCGCGCCCCCAAGGCGAGTCCCATTCCATTTGCCGCGTTTCGCCCGCCGGGGTTTTGCGCCAGATCGCGAAGTCCTGCGGCTGACGCTTGCCGGGGACGGGATCGATCCGGCTCACCCCATCATCGGTTGATGCGCGGGCTAAGCGGCCATAATCTTCAACAGTGGCCGTATCAAAATACAGCCCGCTTTCCAGCTCATAGCAATGCTTATCGGCGATACCCTTGGCGAAATCGATCATCGCGGGAACATACTCGCTCGCGATAGACCATTTGGCGGGCTGACGAATGTTCAGCCGTTCGATGTCGCGCCAATAGGCGTCGGTATAAAATTTCGCGATGTCCCAAGCGCTTTTCCCCGCCGCGCTCGCCGCCTTTTCCATCTTATCATCGCCTGCGTCTGCATCGCTCGTCAAATGCCCAACATCGGTGATGTTGATGATATGCTTCAGCTTATAGCCCTTATAACTCAGCACCCGCCCCAACGTATCGGCGAAGACATAGGCGCGCATATTACCGATATGCTGAAAATTATAGACCGTCGGCCCGCAGGTATAGACGCGCGCTTCGGGCGGATCATTGGGGTCGCCCTCAGTCCCGGGGTGCACAGGAGAGAAGGGCTCTAACGCGCGGGTCAGGCTGTTAAAAAGGCGCAAGTCAGTCATGCCGCACCCAATGCGGGGCAAATTGTCTTGCGTCAACAATTTGGAGTGGAGGCCCGACCCGGAATCGAACCGGGGTGCGAGGATTTGCAGTCCTCTACGTAACCACTCCGCCATCGGGCCATCCGGTTGCGGTGAGTGCGCAGCCTCTGCGAGTTTGCGCCGGCGATGTCAACCGCGAGATTTCTCTTTCAGCGGGTTGGCGCGGCGGGCAAGTGTCGATAAAGAAGCAAAATCTAATCGCTGTATTGCGAATGTAAAACACTTGTGGCACGGACGTCGTGGCGCAAGAAGGGCGTGGCAGTAGAGAGTCAGGCAGGGAGCCAGTGTGACTGAACAGAATTTTACGTCGATGCGCACCGCTATGGTCGCAAGCCAGCTGCGGACCACGGCGGTCTCTGACCCGCAGGTTGTGGCGGCGATGCAGTCTGTACCGCGCGAACGCTTTGTGCCCGAGGCGCGGCGTGCCCTTGCTTATGTAGATATTCCTGTGCCGCTTGGCGAAGGCCGCGCGCTCAATGCGCCGATGGCAACGGGACTGCTTTTGACAGCGGCTGAATTGAAGCTGACCGACTCAGTGCTGCTGATCGGTGCCGCAACCGGCTATTGCGCCGCACTTCTGGCGAAGACGGTCGCCTCGGTCATCGCGGTCGAATGTGATGCGGCGCTCATCGCTGCGGCGCGCGCCAATGTAGCGGATCTGGAAAATGTCACGCTGGTTGAAGGCCCGCTTTCGGCCGGAGCGGCGGGCTTTGCAGCGTTTGACCTTGTTGTCATTGATGGTGCTGTGGAGCAGCTATCGATCAGCATTGTCGATCAACTGAGAGACTCTGGCCGTCTTGTGACGGGCCTGATCGAAGCGGGCGTTTGCCGCTTAGCGCGTGGGGTAAAGGTTGGTAAGGGCGTGACCCTGAGTAGCTTTGCTGACGCTGATTGTGCGCATTTGCCGGGCTTTGAGCTGGCAAAAGACTTTATTTTTTAGGGGAATACCAATGGCCAAGTCATTAAAAATGAAGGCTTTTATCGGAACCGCGCTGCTTGCATCCGCCAGCATGGCGAGCGCAGATACTCTGCGCGAAGCCTTGGTAAAGGCGTATCAAACCAACCCGACGCTTACCGGCGCGCGGGCGGGACAGCGTGTGATTGACGAGAATGTTCCTATTGCCCGCGCGCATATTTTGCCAAGTGCAAACGCGAACGCGACGCTCAACCAGACGATTGACAATTATCCAGGCGAAGTCCCCGGGCGGCGTATCCAGCTGGGCGTCAATGGCGCTGTGCCGCTTTACTCTGGGGGTGGCCTGCGCAATCAGGTTCGTTCCGCCGAGGCACGCGTCGCAGCGGGCCGCGCGAATTTGCTCGGCACGGAGTCGGACGTTTTTGTGGCGACGGTCACGGCCTATATGGACGTGCTCCGCGATCAGGCGATTGTCGGCCTCAACCAGTCGCAGGTGAAATTGCTCCAGGTCAACCTTGAGGCAACAAAAGACCGTTTCGAAGTGGGCGATTTGACCCGCACCGATGTCGCGCAGTCTGAAGCGCGGCTGGCGCTGGCTGATAGTAATTTGCAATCAGCCGAAGCGCAGCTGATCGCGAGCCGCGAACGCTATGTGCAAATCGTTGGCGATGAACCCGATAACCTCGAAACGCCGCCGCCGCTGCCCAACATGCCAACAACCGTGGGGCAGGCGGTGGAAACCGCCTTAGCTGATAATCCCGATCTCCATGCGGCGAATGAGGGGCGCAAAGCGGCTGCGCTCGATGTGAAAGTATCGCAAAGCCAGCGGATGCCCCGCGTATCTGGCGTCGCGAATGTGCAAGGCGGGCATTACCTCGGGTCGCTCAATTCGCCGCTGCGGCCTGAGCGGGACAGTTCGGTCGCGGTGGGTGTGCAAGCCACGATGCCGCTCTTTTCTGGAGGGGCACTCAGCGCGCAGAACCGCCAGTCTCAAGCGCGGCTGAGCCAATCCCAAGAGCAGATCATCGAGATCGAGCGGTCAATTATCGCGCAAACCCGCTCAGCCTTTGCGCGGTGGAGAGCGGCCAACGGCGTGATCGAATCGACCGAGATCGCGGTGAAGGCCAATAAATTGGCCCTTGAAGGCGTCCGCGCTGAAAATTCTGTCGGCACGCGGACGATTCTAGACATTCTTGATGCGCAGCAGGAACTGCTCAATTCTGAAGTGCGGCTCGAAACGGCAAAGCGTGATGCCTATGTCGCGGGCTTTCAGCTTTTGGCCGTGATGGGGCGCGCGCAATATGCCAGCCTCGGGCTTGATGGCGGCGCCATGTATGATCCCACGCTCACCTATAAGCGGTATGAAAAGACGATTTGGGATTGGAAGGATGAGCCCGATCCCGTGCCACAGGCAACGCGAACGGTTGACACGATACCCCAAACGCCCGCATTACCCGATAAACCGAATAAGAAATGAAGATAGGGGCCGTGGGGGACATGAGCAGCGAGCCATCGATGGAAGACATTTTGTCATCAATCAAAAAGATTATTGCTGAGGATTCGACCGCAGCTTTGTCGCCGCGCGTGCGCCCTGTGCCGCGCCTCTCGACGCCAAAGGCTGATGCTCACCCGCTTACGGCCCCCGTGTTGGCAGCCGCTGCGCTGCCCGTCATTGAGCCGGTCGAAGAAGAGGAAATTCTGGAGCTGACGGCAGATCATGCCCCAGATGAGAGCGATCTTGTTTCCGAAGAGACGCTTGAGGATAGCCGCTCGGCCTTTGGTGCTTTGGTTCAACCCGCCGAAAAGCCCGCTGTCACCGGGACCGACACGATCGAAGGCTTGGTGCGCGATATGCTGCGCCCGATGCTGAAGGAATGGCTCGATACGAACCTCGCCGATATCGTCAAGGCGACCGTTGAGCGTGAAGTCGCACGCGTTTCAGGGCGTAAGCTTTAATCCATTCTACAACATTGCGGGTTGGCGGCGCGGGTTTCTCTCGTCTAAGGCTCTGCGCCTATGACTGAACTTTCTCCAGCCGCTTTGGCCAAAACATTCGACCCCGCCGCCATTGAAGCCAAATGGTATGCGCATTGGGAAAGCACCGGCGCGTTCCGGCCGTCTCGCCCGGACGCTGAGCCTTTCACCATCGTCAACCCACCGCCGAATGTAACGGGCAGCCTGCATATCGGCCATGCGCTCGATAACACGCTCCAGGATATCCTCATCCGCCACGCGCGGTTGCAGGGCAAGGATGCGCTGTGGGTCGTCGGCACGGATCATGCCGGGATCGCGACGCAGATGGTGGTCGAGCGGCAGATGAACGAGCGCCAGCAAAAGCGCACGGATTTCACGCGCGATGAATTCATCGAAAAAGTGTGGGAATGGAAGGCCGAAAGCGGCGGCACCATCACCCGCCAGTTGCGGCGGCTGGGCGCGAGTTGCGATTGGGCCAATGAACGCTTCACTATGGATGAAGGGTTCAGCAAGGCCGTCATCAAGGTGTTTGTCGATCTCTACAATCAGGGGCTGCTCTACCGCGACAAGCGCCTTGTGAACTGGGACCCGGGCCTGAAAACCGCGATCTCAGACCTTGAGGTGGAAACGGTCGAGGTCAACGGCAAGTTCTGGCATTTCAAATATCCGTTGGCGGATGGTTCCGGCCATATCTCCGTCGCCACCACCCGGCCTGAAACGATGCTCGCTGATATGGCGGTGGCGGTGAATCCGCAGGATGACCGCTACAAGGCGCTGGTTGGCAGTATGGTGAAGCTGCCGATCA
>JBEGTP010000205.1:0-4362 GCA_041179365.1 Pseudomonadota bacterium | reverse complement strand
TTCGATTGTTGTCTCCTGCGGCATGCCGTAACCTGGGCACGTCCGCGCGGCTGGCCAATCGCCTGCCATCAATGTTGCTGCAAGAACTCGGGCACTGGCAAAGGCAGGGTATTCCTGCTTGAGTTCTGCCAATGCATGATCGATCTCCGCCTGCGGGTCACGCGCATTCGCACCATGTTTTGGCACTGAATAGGCGACATAGAGATGCCAACCGGCAGGGGCCAGCTCGGGACATGTCGCCGTTAGATCTCCAACGAGGCAAAGGCTGTCCGTATTGGCGAGTGTTATCAGGGCTGCGGTCTCCAGAATTTTGCTCTGAGACGCTAAATAGAAATTGAACATGGTTGTGGGTCGAATAGTCCGCGCCGCAAGGGCCACATATTCGGCCCCCATGTTTTCCTCTCCAGTCAAGCAAATTGTCGCGCTTACGCCCGCATCGCTTATCACCGTCCGCGCGGCGATTGTGGCGACCTCACCGTGACTATTGATCTCAACGCCCGATGCGACGCCGTCTTCAATGATGATCCGTGTCACTTGAGTTTCAAGACGAATCTCTCCACCCTTTTTGCGTATCCCATCAGCTAGGTCGTTCCAGATGCCAATGGTTCCTCGGGGACAGAATGCTATTGGTGTCGCCGCGCTTTTACCGAAAAAGGAGAGGAAGGCGCGCGCCGGAAGGTCTTCAGGGTTCGCTGAAAATAACACAGCGCAAAGATTTCGAAACAGGCCATGAACCGTCTTGTTCTTGGTGAGGCCGCTCAGCCACTCCTTTGTAGATAGGCGCGCTTCGGGAAGGTCTCCGTGACGGGCCTCAACAAATTTGGCCCCAATCGCAGCAGCTCTTTTGGTGAGTTGGGAGAGCAAGAGTCCCAGCCCTCCTTTCCCGGCGTTGACGATTTTGCCGTTGACCCTGAACGCGGTGCGCGGCTTCGGCTCGCGCACGTCATAGGCGACGCCGGTGTCGGTCAAAATTTGTTCAAAGATGCCGCCCATTTTTAGGGCTATGGCGCCCGTATTGATTGTGAAGCCGTCGATTTCGTAGGATGTCGCTCGGCCGCCGAGGCGATCATGGTCATCAACAAGGAGGACTGATTTTCCGGCATTCACCAGGCAAGCCGTAGCAAACAGTCCGCCGGCTCCAGCCCCGATAATGACTGCATCATATCTACCCACGCTCTTCTCCTCCGTGTTCAACTCTATGCGTTGATCTTTTGCTCAAGCGAGGCCGCGTGCTTTCCTCGCCTCCGCCTGCAATCCGTCGGTATGGCGCCGCTCATAGTCATGGGTCCATTCGGGGGGGAGAGCCCCCCAGAGTTGGACGGCGCTCAGCGGCATTCCTTTTGCGAGTTTCTCATTCCCCGCGACGTCTCCCAAGAAGAAGGTCATCTCATCGCAATCGAACGCTTTGATGACTCGGCATTCGACGACGCTGAGCGCATCGGTTAGGATTGGCGCACCCGTGATGCCGCGCTTGATGTTGAGCCCCGCCATTTTGTCACCGTCGCGGCCAGTGAGGCCGCCGAGCGTCTGGACGATCTCAACACTGCGTGCGAGCGCCGCCTCGTCACCCGAGGCCAGCATGTGCATTGCGAAGACGCCCGATTGAGTGACCAGATCATGGGTGAAATTGGATTTACAGATATTGATCGACAGGCGCATCGCGTCAGGGATAACGCTGCCAGCTGCGCCTGAAAGGATGATCATCCCATTGTCACGTCCATCACAGTGCGTCGTCACCGCGATCACAGGCGGGCGGATGCCGACAATGAAGCGGTCAAGTGCGGATTGATCTATTGTCATATAGTGTCTCCCGAAATTGAAGGCCAGATGTCTTCGCGGTTAAGGCCAATGAACATCTGTGCGAGGGTCGCCTTCCACTCCAGCACAGAGCCGTATTGATCCCGCCAAGCGATCAGATTTCGGGTCCGGTAGTTGAGGCTATATTCGCGTGTGAAGCCTATCGCGCCGTGGACCTGATGACCGACTTCGATGGCACAGTCAGACGCTTCGCCCAAACGCGCGCGGGCAGCGGCTATCAAACGTGGGGATGGGTTTGCGGCAGCGGCGTTGGTGATCGCCATTGCCGCAAGCATATGATCAGCCAGCAATGCAAGCATCTGCTGCACCGCTTGCTGTTTGCCCAATGGCTTGCCGAACTGGATTCGTTCGGTGGCGTAGGTGACGGTACGCTCGAATATCCATCGGATTGCGCCGGTGATGCGTGCTGCGTTGAGGAGGGATGCCGTCTGGTACTCGATATCGCCCGTTATTCCGGCGCGCGCGATCATATTTTCAAGTATCGGTCCAGGAGCAGCAGCGGCCCCGATACTGCCCATACACGCCACGGCATCCGCCATCGTCGCGCCAATGCCACCTTTGCTTTCGGGGACGAGCAAATCAAACAGGCCGTTTTCGTCAAGTGCCGCCATCAAGTTGACGGGGGTTTCGCCGCGGTCCGTCGCTTCGATGAGAGCCGAGTTGACGTGATCACGGAGGATACGCTCAACAGTTTCAACAAAGAGGCTCATCTCAAACCAATCGCTTTAGCGATTACGCCGCGCAGGATTTCATTGGCCCCGCCTCGAATGGTGAAGGACGGCGCAGTAACTTCGGCATGCCTGAGGAGCGCGCGCAACTGCGGTTTTTTCAATTTCTCGGCGCTTATAATATCACGGATAACGCGAACAGATTCCTGCTCAAACTTGGTGCCAAGATCTTTGACGACTGCGGCTTCAACATTGGGCGAGAGACCGCGCTCGATCATGCTCGCGACCGAGAGGGAGAGTTGGCGAAGGGTCAGCAGTTGTGCGATCAGACCGCCCAGAGCCTCAAGCGTGGATAGCCTCACGTCACTGCCGAGTGTGCCGATCAGCGTGCTTATTAGGCAAAAGCTAGACAACCATCTCTCAGGGCCGGAGCGCTCATAAGCGAGCTCTGTTGATCCCTGAAACCAACCATTACCTTCTTCACCGATCAGCATGTCATCTGGCACGAACACGTCTTCAAGCAACACTTCGTTGAAATCATGCTCGTCGTTCATAGCGAGGATCGGCGAAACGGTGATGCCGGGCGATTCTAAATCAACAATGAGCTGGCTCATGCCTGCATGACGCGCTTCTCCGATGGGCGCAGTTCTCACCAACGCAACCATGAAGTGCGCACGGTGCGCGTTCGAGGTCCAGATTTTGCGGCCGTTCACGCACCATCCGCCCGGAACCTTGGCAGCGCGCGTCTTTAGCGAGGCGAGATCAGACCCAGCCTCTGGCTCTGAAAGCCCAATGCAAAAATAGGTTTCACCAGCGATGATACCAGGAATGAAACGACGCTTTTGCGCCTCGCTGCCAAATTTGAGGATTATTGGCCCTTGCTGTCGGTCTGCTGCCCAATGGGCACGAACGGGAACTGAAGCCGCTAAGAGCTCCTCATTCATCACATAACGTTCGAGCGCGGTGCGCCCACCACCGCCATATTCTTTCGGCCATGTCATCCCGATCCAACCCTTGGCGGCGATGCGTTTTGTGGTCTCGGCGCACCAGCCCATCCCGACCTGCGTGGGCGGAGTGAGCCGACCAGCGGCGCGTTCCTCGGCCAGCCAAGCGCGGATTTCAGCGCGCAGTTCTTCTGCTGCGAGGGTCAGTTCGGGCAAATCAAGTGAAAGGTTGGCAATGCTCATATCTGGAGCGTCGACCCTCCGCTGACGCGGACCGTCTCTCCGGTCATAAAACTTGCGCTATCAGACGCGAGATGGAGCATTGCGTCCACAACGTCGCGTACTTCGCCCTCGCGCTGGATGATTTGCGTCAGCATCACCTGTTTAATCAGTTCTGGGTTTAGTTCTGCGCGGATTGTATCAGTAAAGATCAAGCCTGGCGCGATGGCGTTAACGCGAATGCCGTCAGGGGCAAGCTCATGGGCAAAGGACATGGTGAGGCCGCGCACTGTCAGCTTGGTCACACCGTAAGCCATTCGCGCACCATAAGCCGCCATTGACGCGATATTGACCATTGAAGCTCCCGCGCGTCCCGCCATATGGGGTCGCGCCGCGAGTGTGCAATTGATCACCCCCCAGACGTTGACTTCAAACATCCGCCGTGCGGCTTTAATGCCGAGCGCACCAAACGGTTTGTTGGCCTCCGCTGAATGGATTCCAGCATTGTTGATCAAAATATCGATCCCGCCGTGTCGTGCTGCGACATCGGCCATAACAGCGTTCATCCGATCTTCGTCAGAGACGTCGCCTTGGACGGCTTCAGCGCGTGAGCCAATTTCGAGTGCAGCAGCTTTGGCCTCTTCAAAATCAAGATCAAGCTGCACGACACTCGCACCGCGAGCCGCGAGCGCCTGGCCGAATGCCTTGCCAAA
>JBEGTP010000204.1:0-3843 GCA_041179365.1 Pseudomonadota bacterium | reverse complement strand
CGCCGATGATAAAAAGATCGAAGTCATATGTCATGGGCGTGCGATAATCGCGTTTTCAGCGCGCGACCAGCACCTTTTGCCTGTCACACTAATCGATTTCTTACGCAAAGGCGCGGGCCATCAATGCTGTGGTCGAAGGATCAAACGTCGTGCTTCCGCTTTCAACGGCCTTTGCCATTTCCTTGCCCAGCTCCACGCCAAATTGGTCAAACGGATTGATCCCAAGGAGCACTGCGGCCACAAATACACGGTGCTCATAAAAGGCAATCAAAGCGCCAAGAGAGCGCGGCTCAAGCTGGTCGAGCAAAATCGTCGTTGAAGGCCTGTTGCCGGCATAGGCGCGCGCCGCATCTTCAGCGGGGCGCCCCGCCATCAAAGCCGCGCCTTGCGCAAAACAATTGCCAAGTAGCTGCGTATGATGCTCGGTATCGAGATCGTGCCCAGGCTCAATGACCGCAACGAATTCAACGGGAATTAGCGACGTTCCCTGATGCAAGAGTTGAAAAACCGCATGCTGCGCATCGGTACCAACGCCGCCCCAGGTGATGGGCGCAGTATCATAAGTAACTGGACCTCCTAAAGCGGTCACGCTTTTTCCGTTTGATTCCATTTCGAGCTGCTGAAGGTAGGACGGCAACAGCCGCAACCGCTCATCATAGGCAAAGCAAGCGCGCGTTTCGGCCCCCTGCCCCAAACGATAGTAGAGATCAGAAAAGGCCGCGAGTGCGGGGATGTTGCGCTCCAGCGGCGTGAGCCGGAAATGCCGGTCCATCGTTGCCGCCCCCTCTAAAAGTTCCTCAAAGCCAGCCCAGCCGAGCGCCAATGCCGCAGGAAAGCCGATAGAAGACCAGAGCGAATAGCGCCCGCCAACGGTTTCCGAAAAAGGTAGGATGCGGGTTTCATCGACGCCCCATTCAAACGCTTTTTCAGGGCTCGCCGTCAGCGCGATGACGCGGCCATTCGCATCATCAACGCCGGCCTCGACCATCCAAGCAAGCGCGGATTCGGCGTTCAATATGGTTTCGGTGGTCGTGAATGTTTTCGATGCGACAACAATGATGGTTTTTGCCGGGTCGAACCCAGCAAATGCTTCTTTCAAAGCGCAGCCATCGACGTTCGAGACGATCGCAACGTCATAGCGCCCGGCGTCCCGGCCCAGCGCGTCAATCAAGAGCTTCGGTCCTAAGGCAGATCCGCCAATGCCAATATGGATGACATGCTTAACTTCACCGAGCGCTCCCGCTTCGATAGCCTCGACAAGTGCGCGCATGCGGCCGTGGAGCGCTTTTGCACGGGCGACCGAGTCGACGCTGCCTTCGCCGCGCTCCGCGCAATGTTCAGCGGCGCGCCCTTCGGTTGGATTAACAATTCGTCCCGCGAAAAGGTCGTCCCGTTTTCCATCCAGACCCGCGTTTTGCGCTGCAGTGACGAAGCTGGAGACGAGGCTAGGCGTCAGATGTGTTTTGGTGAAATCAAAATAAAGGCCCTTTTCCTCAAAGGCCAAAGCTTCGACCCGCGTAGCATCCTTTGCGAATAAGCTTACCAGTCCTGGGCGCTCGGCCGCATCAAGAAAAGTTAATCCAGGAGGGAATTCAGCCATTATTTCGTCCTTATTTTCTTCGTGATGCTTGACGCTGACGCCTTGTGGCCCCAGATCATGGGCATGAGCGATACAGATATTACCGAGGCACCGAAAGCCGCGACAGAAGCATCTGCGACAAAAATACCAAAATCCGAAACGCGGGAGTTTCTGGGCTTTGTCGTGAAGCTCATTGTGACCGTGCTCCTTTTGCGAACGCTTCTCTTCGCTCCCTTCAGCATTCCTTCGGAATCGATGCAGCCGAAATTGCTGGTGGGAGACTATTTACTCGTGACCAAGTGGAATTATGGCTATTCACGTAATTCCCTGCCTTTTCGCCTGCCGCTATTTTCGGGGCGCGTATTTTCGAGCTTGCCGGAACGCGGAACGGTCGTCGTTTTCAAAGCGCCGCCAAGCAATGAAGTTGATTTTATCAAGCGCGTCATTGGCGTTCCCGGTGACAGGATCCAGATGAAGGGCGGCCAATTGATTCTCAACGGCGCCGCCGTGCCCAAAAAGCGCCTCCCTGACTTTCTAGTGCCCGTATCAGAAAACACGCATTGTTATGCCCCGCAATTTCAGGAAACTGCTTCTGATGGAGCGGCGCGCTGCCGCTATCCGCGCTTTCAGGAAACGCTTCCCAATGGCAAAAGCTATGAGGTGTTGGACATGATGACAATCATGAAGGACGATACCGAAGAGTTTGTTGTCCCGCCGGACCATCTCTTCATGATGGGTGACAATCGCGACAACAGCCAGGATAGCCGCTTTTCGCCAGAGTTTGAATCAGGCATTGGCCTAGTCCCCGTTGTCAATCTCGTTGGTCGCGCATGGTTTATTGCCTTTTCTACTGATGGGTCTTCGCATTGGTATAATCCAATCAGCTGGTTCACCGCAGCGCGGCTGGATCGCCCGGGGACTGGCTTTTGAACGATACAGACGCATGGTTGAATGCTCTCTTCGGGCCCGATCTGGACGACAAAGCACTGTATCACCGAGCCTTGACGCACGGCAGCCATGGCAGCGACACATACGAAAGACTTGAATTTCTCGGTGACCGTGTGTTGGGTCTCACGATTGCCCATTGGCTCTATGAGAGGTTTCCCGAAGACCCAGAAGGCAAGCTTTCGCGGCGCTTAAATGCACTTGTGTCGGGTGAAACGTGCGCTGAAGTGGCGCGCCAAATCGGCATTGCCCCGCATATGCGGCTCGGGAAACAGGCGCGAGACGACGGGGCATTCAACAGTGATAATATATTGGGTGATGTCATCGAAGCCTTGCTTGGCGCACTTTATCTCGACCGTGGCAGCGCGGCGGCAGCGGCCTTTATCAAAGCGCATTGGGCTGACTTGCTTGACGGCCAATGCACAGTGCCCCGTCATCCCAAGTCATCCTTGCAAGAATGGGCGGCGGCGCGCACGCTCAAGCCGCCGCGTTATGAACTTGTCACCCGCGATGGCCCGCACCATGCCCCGCGTTTCACCGTTCTTGCCTCGCTTGGTAAAGCAGGCCAGGCTGAGGGCGAGGGCCGCTCAAAACAGGAAGCCGAAACAAATGCAGCAAAGGCCCTTTTGATGATACTCGACTCATGACGTTACGGTGTGGCGTCGTTGCCATTGTAGGCGCACCTAATGCTGGAAAGTCCACGCTGACGAATGCTCTCGTGGGCCAAAAAATTGCGATCGTCAGCCCTAAGGCGCAAACAACGCGTGTTCGCCTGATGGGGATCGCGATCGAGGATCAGACGCAATTGCTTTTGGTCGATACGCCCGGCATTTTTGAGCCAAAGCGCAGGCTTGATCGGGCGATGGTTCAAGCGGCTTGGGGTGGCGCGCAGGATGCCGATGTGATCGCTCTCGTTATTGATGCAAAGGCAGGCCTTGGCCGTAAAGTGGATTCAATTGTAGAAGCACTCGCAGCGCGACCCGAACCAAAATTACTGATTCTCAACAAGGTCGATATCGCCGATAAAGGGAAGTTGCTGGTTCACGCTCAAAAGCTGAATGACGCACTCCATTTTGTCGAAACGTTGTTTGTGAGTGCGCAAACGAGCGACGGCTTGGAAACGTTGAAGGCCCGTCTCGCGTCATTCATGCCTGAAGGCCCTTGGCATTTCCCAGCCGATCAAGTCAGCGACGCGACCGACAGGATGACAGCCGCAGAAATTACGCGAGAGCAACTTTATCTGCAACTTCATGCCGAGCTTCCCTATGCCAGCGCGGTTGAAACAGAAAAATACGAAGAGCGTGCAGACGGATCGGTTG
>JBEGTP010000203.1:0-8844 GCA_041179365.1 Pseudomonadota bacterium | reverse complement strand
AGCGCATGCGCCAGCTGTGGCTTCAACGCATGAATCACCCTTTTCGGCGATCAAATCGAAATGGGCAAATCTGGGTGCGTTAGCGATCTTCCTCTATGTCGGTGCGGAAGTCTGTGTCATTTCGGGGATGATTTTTTTCCTCGAGCAAAAGCAAATCCTCAACGTTCCTTCTCAAATTGCAGGCTATATCGCGCCGATCTTTATGTTGCTCGCAATGTTTGGCCGCTTTAGCGGCAGCGTTCTTCTGCGCTATTTCAAGGCGACGTCAATGCTCGCTTTTGTGGCGGCTGGGGCTGCCATTCTCTGCCTGACTGTTATGGCGATGTATAGCACGGCCGCGACCCCGCTCGGGGGGTCAATGTCCCTTCCAGGCGGTTTTGTCGCGCCCATTACGATGGGCTTTGTGCCGGCCGCAGCGACAATCTTGATCGGACTCTTTAACTCAATCATGTTCCCGACGATCTTCACCATCACGCTCGAACGGTCGAGCGCTCCGGCGTCAGCCACGTCAGGCTGGATGTGTATGGCGATTTGTGGCGGCGGGTTCATTTCGCTTCTTTATGGCGCTGTGGTCGATCAGTTCCTGCTGGCCTTCCCCGTCGGCGCGCGGTCGTTGGCGTATATCGTGCCGCTCGTCTGCTATCTTTATGTGCTCTGGTTTGCCCGTGCTGCCCGCAGTGCGCCGACGCATGCGATTGAAGAGGGCGTCAGCGCGGGGCATTAAGGCGCAAAAAAATGTCCACCGTGCGCCTCGTCTGGGATGTTGGCGCGCAGCTTGGCGAAGGGCCGATCTGGGTGGCGGAAGAAGCGGCGCTCAGATTTGTCGATATCAAGAGCGGCGCGCTGCATCGCTATGATCCGGCGACGGGCACGTGTGAGACGGCGCTGGTCGGCGGCGCGCCAAGCTTCATTGTCCCGCGGCAAGGCGGCGGCTTTTTGATCGGAACGCAGCACCACATTGCAGCATTGGTCAATAACAGCTTAGCGCCGCCGGTCGTGACGCTCGATCATCCTGCGCACAACCGCACCAATGATGCCACCGTCGATTGTCATGGGCGGCTTTGGTTTGGCACAATGGATGATCATGAAACGCAGCCAACTGGGCAATTTTACTGCCTTGATGGCGGCACACTTCATGCCCTGGGCGGCCATGCTATTGTCACCAATGGTCCCGCGCTCAGCGCGGACGGACAGTGGCTCTATCAAGTCGATTCAGCGTCAAAAACGATCTGGCGGAGCGAGATTATTGCGGGCCCTCGGCTCGTCAACCGCGCGCTTTTTGTTCAGCTCGGCTCAGGCGATGGTCATCCCGATGGGGTGGTGCTCGATAGCGAGGATTGTCTCTGGGTCGCGCTCTGGGATGGCTGGGGCGTCCGCCGCTATGCGCCTGATGGCACGCTGCTTGAACATATCGACTTGCCCTGTGCGCGGGTAACGAAGATCGCTTTTGGCGGAGACGATCTTCGCACAGCCTATGTCACGACAGCGCGCACGGGTCTTTCGCAGGCTGAACTGGTGCGCCAGCCGCTTGCCGGCGGCCTCTTTGCGTTTGAGGTTGCCGTGCCGGGCCGGATATTGCCAGCGGTGGCGCTATAGTCCAGCCTCAACGGCAAGGCGCACGGCATCGGCGGAGGTCGGAACCTCAAGCTTGGCGAGCAAAAGTGAGCGGTGCATCTTCACGGTCTTTTCGCTCAAACTCAAATTGAAGGCGATTTGCTTGTTCAGCAGCCCGCGCGCCATTTGCTCGAGAACTTCGCGCTGACGGCGAGACAAGAGCTTGACCTGCGCAATCGCATGAAGGCGCCGATTGCCCGCAGACGGAGGATCGGCCGGGTCCATTTCAACCTGAGATCCCAGAAAAAACGCGAGCGCGCCTTCGTCATCAAAGATCGGCGCGACGAGCACGGCGTTGCGAAAGGGCGTACCATCCTTTTTATAATTGAGAATTTCGACAAGCACTGGGCGATGCTCTTGCACGCCAGAGATGATCCGCTCCGTCAGCCAAGGTTCGGTCAATGCCCCCGCTAAGAAACGGCAGTTTCGACCGACAATTTCGCCTTCGCTATAGCCGGTTAGATCCATGAAGGGCCTGTTGCACGCGATGATCGGGTTGTCTGGCAGGCGTGGGTTGGTAATCACCGACGCGATGGGGCTTAAGTGCAAGAGCATATCGAGCGGCGCAAGTGCAGCTTGGTTCGGTTTCAAATTCTCTTTTCCAGAATTCATGCGCCTCTATGCCACGTCCGCAAGGGCAAGTCGATGCTTTCAGCATTGTTGCCGTCTTGCAAAGTCGAAGAATGGCTCCGAAGGCTTGCTCAACGACTCGCAGCTTGCAACCTGCGAACAATTATGGAACAAATCAACCCATGAGCCTGACCCATATTTCCGTGCGCGGGGCCCGCGAGCACAACCTTAAAGATATCAGCGTTGATATTCCGCGCGACGCGCTCACCGTGATCACGGGCTTGTCAGGATCGGGTAAATCGAGCCTCGCCTTTGATACCATCTATGCCGAAGGGCAGCGCCGTTATGTCGAATCTCTTTCGGCATATGCGCGGCAGTTTCTTGAGATGATGCAAAAGCCCGATGTCGATCATATCGAGGGCCTGTCACCAGCAATCAGCATCGAACAGAAAACGACGAGCCGCAATCCGCGTTCAACCGTGGCGACGGTGACCGAGATTTATGATTATATGCGCCTGCTTTGGGCGCGTGTCGGTGTGCCTTATTCACCCGCTACCGGGCTGCCGATTTCAGCCCAGACGGTCAGCCAGATGGTCGATCGGGTCATGGCGCTTGAAGAGGGTACGCGGCTCTATCTCCTTGCGCCAGTCGTGCGCGGTCGCAAGGGCGAGTATCGCAAGGAGCTCGCTGAGTGGCAAAAGGCGGGCTACACGCGCGTGCGGATCGACGGCCAATTTTTCGATATTGAAGAAGCGCCAACGCTCGACAAGAAATATAAACATGACATCGAAGTGGTGGTCGACCGCATTGTTGTGCGCGCTGAGATTGAAACGCGCTTGGCAGATTCGTTTGAGCAGGCGCTCAAGCTGGCTGACGGACTGGCCTTTGTAGACCCCGCAGATCCCGCCGAGAGCAGCGACGCCAAAGAGGTACTGGGTGATAACGCGCCGCCGGGTCGGATCGTGTTTAGCGAGAAATTTGCCTGCCCCGTCTCTGGCTTTACGATTGCCGAGATTGAGCCTCGTCTCTTCTCGTTCAATGCGCCACAAGGCGCGTGCCCTGCCTGCGACGGCTTGGGCGAAAAGCTTAGCTTTGATCCCGAGCTGATTGTTCCCAATGAAAACTTGAGCATCAAACAGGGCGCGGTTGTGCCTTGGGCAAAGTCAAACCCGCCAAGCCCTTATTACATGCAAGTGCTTGGCAGTGTCGCGCGGCACTATGGCTTTAGCCTCGATACGCCTTGGCGAGATTTGCCGCCGCTGGTGCCCGCAATCATTTTGGGTGGCTCCGGCGGCGAAATCCTCCGGCTCACGTTTCAGGACGGGCGCAAAAGCTATGATGTGCAAAAACAGTTTAACGGCGTCATCGGTAATCTTGAGCGCCGCCTCCTCCAGACCGATAGTGCGTGGATGCGGGAGGAGCTTTCCAAATTCCAAAGGGCAGCGCCGTGCGAAGTTTGCGATGGGGCACGGTTGAAGCCCGAAGCGCGCGCGGTGAAAATCGCGGGCGAGGATATCAGTATTTCCACTCGGCGCAGCGTTGTCGACGCACTCGAATGGTTCTCGACGCTGAGTGACAAGCTCACCGACCAGCAACAACAAATTGCGAAGGCAATCCTTAAGGAAATCAATGCGCGGCTTGGCTTTCTCAACAATGTCGGGCTCGATTACCTCAACCTCAACCGCACGTCGGGAACGCTTTCAGGCGGCGAGAGCCAACGCATCCGTCTCGCCTCACAGATAGGATCGGGGCTTTCAGGTGTGCTTTATGTGCTCGATGAGCCGAGCATCGGCTTGCATCAACGTGACAATGACCGGTTGCTAGAAACGCTCAAGCGGCTGCGCGATCTCGGGAACAGTGTGATCGTTGTCGAGCATGATGAAGATGCTGTCCGCCACGCTGATTACATCATCGATATGGGGCCGGGTGCTGGCGTGCGCGGCGGTCATATCGTTGCACAAGGCACGCTGGCTGATATTGAAGCGGCAGAAGGCAGCCTGACCGCCGATTATCTAACGGGACGCCGCAGCATCCCGATAAACCCCAAAAGGCGCAAAGGCAGCGGCAAGAAGATAATCGTGCAAGGCGCCTGCGCGAACAATCTTAAAAACGTGACCGCATCGATCCCGCTTTCAACCTTTACCTGCATCACCGGCGTGAGCGGATCGGGCAAATCCTCTTTCACCATTGATACGCTCTATGCAGCGTCGGCGCGACAGCTGAACGGCGCGCGTATGATCGCCGGGAAGCATGATAAAATTAGCGGCCTGCACTATCTCGATAAGGTCATCGACATTGATCAGTCGCCCATTGGCCGTACCCCGCGCTCCAATCCAGCGACCTATACGGGCGCTTTTACCAACATCCGTGATTGGTTTGCCGGTCTGCCAGAAAGCGGCGCGCGCGGATATAAGCCGGGGCGCTTCAGCTTTAACGTCAAGGGTGGGCGGTGCGAAGCCTGCACCGGCGACGGCTTGATCAAGATCGAGATGCACTTTCTTCCCGATGTTTATGTCACTTGCGAACAGTGCAAGGGCGCGCGCTACAACCGCGAGACGCTTGAAGTGAAGTTCAAAGGCAAATCCATTGCCGACGTCCTCGACATGACGATTGAAGATGCGCTCGAATTTTTCAAAGCTGTCCCGCCGATCCGCGACAAAATGGCGATGCTCGCCGAAGTCGGTCTCGGCTATGTCCAAGTGGGCCAGTCCGCCACGACTCTCTCAGGCGGCGAGGCGCAGCGCGTCAAGCTTGCCAAAGAGCTGAGCCGCCGGGCGACGGGGCAGACGCTCTACATCCTTGATGAACCCACCACCGGTCTACATTTTGAAGATGTTCGCAAGCTTCTTGAGGTGCTCCACGCGCTTGTGGAACAGGGCAATAGCGTCGTCGTGATCGAGCATAATCTTGATGTGATCAAAACCGCTGACTGGATCATTGATCTTGGCCCGGAAGGCGGCGTCAAAGGCGGAGAAATTGTAGCCGAAGGCACGCCCGAAGCCGTCGCCGCCAACCCCCGAAGCTTTACCGGCCATTATCTCAAAGATGTTCTGGCCAAAGCCGTTTCAGTCGAGACGACGCCTGTGGCAAAGGCTAAAAAAGGCAAGGCGCGCGTTCGGGTTGACGCAGATTGATGCCCGTGTGAACCTGCGGTGCTTTACTCAATCGTGAAGTCAAACACCGTGTCGCTAACGCCGCCATCGCCGAGGTCAGACTCGCGCGCGACGTTTACAAAGGCATATTGGCCGGGCGCGAGTGGTGCATTGGGGTGAACCTTAAAAACTGTGGGTGACACCGTGTCTGCGGTAAAACGCACCTCAATCTTTTTGTCGCTTGATGCCGTTCCCCCCGTGAGGCTGAGCCCTCCGACATCTACGCTACGATTGCCATTTTTTGCCCGAAAGCGGAGCAAGCGGTAGCTATAGGCTGACGTGATTGGCTTGCCATTGCTGTCTATCAAGCCCGCCGACGGAGGCGTTCCGGGGCTCAGATTAAAAAAGAAAACCGGCTGCCTTGTCTTGATCACCATTTTGGCGGTTTCGCCCGGAAGGACCGCCTGAACTGTCACGCCGGTCCTTGTGATGTCAAAATTGAACTTGATTTTATACACCTCCTTCATCTCAGCGCGGGTCGCATTGAGTTTGACGCGCGCTGAAGGGTTTCCAGGCTCTTGCGCATAATACAGGCCCGGGCTCTCGCTGATGGTTTGCGGTGTACCGGCTTGACCAAGGGCTTGCGGCGTTCCAGCAAGAGTAAAGGCACCAGCACAAAGGAAAAAAAGAGCGCGCATCAAAGGTCTCCAGCTCACCGATCAAGGAGCTTAGAAAGTTTGCCAGAAGCCGCCGCCATGCGCAACGCCGTTTACGACCCTAGACAAAAGGCCACATAGGCGTTCAACGGGCGGTGGATTATTCCCAGTTCACAAGGGGGAGGCGTGCGATGAGTGGTTTGGCAATTTTAGCGGTCAATGTCGCGATCCTGACCGCCGCTATCCTTTTGCTCTGGCGCTACTGCGTAGTGATCCGCGATGTGTCAATCATTGATGCCTTCTGGCCCTTTGGCATGGTGATGATGGTGACTTCAACCTTCGTTCTGGCGCACGGCGCACCTGCCCGCAAAGCGCTCCTCCTCACGTTGACAGCGATTTGGGGATTGCGTCTGGCGACACATCTCTTCGTCCGCTGGCGTGCCCACGGCGTTGACCCGCGCTATGCCGCCATCCTTGGGCGGCTCATGGAGAAAACGGGTTGGAGCTTTGCCAAAGCGAGTTTCATTCAAGTCTTTGCGCTCCAGGCGGTACTTCTGTTCATCGTTTGCCTCCCGGCCCAGGTCGGACAGTTTTCGTCCGCCCCGCTCACGCTGGGATGGATGGCATTTGCCGGCGCAGGTATGACGATTGTGGGTATCCTGTTTGAAGCGGTCGGCGACGCGCAGCTGACCGCGTTCAGGGGGGACCCCGCCAAAAAGGGGCTCGTGCTCGATACGGGGCTTTGGCGCTATACGCGGCATCCAAATTATTTCGGCGATGCGCTGAGTTGGTGGGGGATATGGCTCGTTGCCTTTGAGGGCGGGGCTGGCCTCTGGACGATGATGTGCCCGCTCCTCATCACGTGGCTGGTCACGCGCCTTTCGGGCGTGCCGATGCTTGAGCGCAGCCTCAGGAAATCGCGGCCGGGCTATGATGCCTATGTGAGGCGTACGTCTGCCTTTTTTCCTTGGCCTCCTAAGGTAGACTAGGCTCAAATCAGAGCGTATTGACCGCGTCGTGCGTTTGATCAATGCCTTTGCCATGCGACAAAATTAACATAGATGGTGGCGGCGGTGGCAGGCTGCGCTAAGGCTCGCGGATGACCCGTCCCTTAGCCTCACCTGCGATTCCATTTGCCGTGGCGTGCGTGGGAATTGCGCTCTTTTCACTTATGGACACACAAATGAAGGGCCTCTCGATTGCGATTGGTGCTTATAATGCCATGTTCTGGCGCGTATGGATTGGCGCGGTCATGGCGGGCGTCGTGTTCTTGGTGCGCGGCGAAAGGCTTCCCGCCCGGGCGGCGATGCGCCTTCACTTGATACGCGGCGCGGTGGCTTCGATTATGGCGGTCTCCTTTTTTTGGGGCATAGCGCGAGTGCCACTGGCTGAGGGCATTGCGCTGAGTTTTATTGCGCCGCTCATAACGCTTTATCTTGCGGCTGTGATGCTTGGCGAGCAGATTGGGCCCCATGCAATCATCGCATCGCTCGTCGCGCTTGTGGGTGTGGGGATCATTCTGGCGGGGCGGATTGGGGGCCAAGCCTATGATGAGGGCGCACTCTGGGGCATCGGGGCAATCTTCATTTCCGCCATTCTCTATGCCTTCAATCTTATCCTTCAGCGGCAACAAGCGCAGATCGCAACGCCGGTGGAAATTGCTTTGTTCCAAAGCCTCGTTGCGGGAATTTGTCTTGGACTCTTGGCCCCCTTTCTTGCGGTCGTTCCTGCGGCAGTGACTTGGCCCGCCCTTGTCATTTCGGCGGGACTGGCGATCATTTCTCTCCTCCTTCTCTCTTGGGCCTATGCCCGCGCTGAAGCGCAGGTTTTGGTGACGGTAGAATATACTGCCTTTCTTTGGGCGGCGATTTTCGGCTGGATTTTCTTTCACGAAGCCGTGACGTTGGCGACATTTTTTGGGGGCGCGCTCATTGTGATCGGGTGCCTCATCGCGACCCGCAAACATCCCATCCCGCTTGAGACCACTGCCTTATGACGCTGACTATTCGCCCTGCAACGCCCGGTGATATCGACCTTATCCACGGCTTCATTTGCGCGCTCGCCGACTATGAAAGGCTGCGTCATGAGGTCGTGGCAGACACCGTCCTGCTCGCGCGCCACCTCTTTGGCCCGCAGCCCAAGGCCGAGGTATTGATTGGAGAGATCGAGAGCGTGCCGCGCGGCTTCGCGCTCTACTTTCACAATTTTTCGACCTTTGAAGGCAAGCCGGGGATTTACCTCGAAGATTTATTTGTCGCGCCTGAAGCGCGTGGCCATGGCCTTGGCAAAGCCCTGCTTGCCCGGCTTGCGCAGCTGGCCATAACCCGAGAGTGCGCGCGGCTCGAATGGTCAGTGCTCGATTGGAACGAGCCTGCCATCCAGTTTTACCGCGCTTTGGGCGCGCGACCCATGGACGAATGGACGGTTAACCGCGTTGATGGCGCAGCCCTCAGCGCCTTGGCTATGCTCTAAAGAAAAGGCCGTTGGGTCTAGCCGTCGCCGTGCGCTTTGGCGCGCTCGATGCATTCGACGATGATTCGCTTAGCAGTATCGACATCGCCCCACCCTTTGAGCTTAGCCCATTTCCCGGGCTCTAAATCTTTGTAATGCTGAAAGAAATGCTCAATCTGTTGAGTCACGATAGGCGGAAGATCGGCATGACCGCCGATTTCGCTATAATAGGGAAAAGTGGTATCAACGGGCACGGTGATGAGCTTTTCATCGCCACCCTTATCATCTTCCATCAAGAGGACACCGACGGGCCTGACGCGGATGACAGCACCCGGAACAATCGGTGAGCGCGCGATAACCAAGGCATCCAGCGGATCACCATCCTCGCCCAAAGTATGCGGAATAAACCCGTAATTCGCAGGGTAACGCATCGAGGTGTGGAGAATGCGGTCGACAAAAAG
>JBEGTP010000202.1:0-19118 GCA_041179365.1 Pseudomonadota bacterium | reverse complement strand
ATAAGCTGAAACAGCACCTCGGAAATCCTTAGGCGCGGTGTACGCCAGTGGCCGCGGTTCGCCTTCGGCAGGCACACTCGTTACTAACACTGGAGTCTCTGTTGGCGTCCACGGCGAGGCATGCGTATTGAAATAGGCGCGACCTTGGGCTTGGGCCGTGCTCCATAAGAGGGTCGCCGTTTTGGATCGCTCACACGCCTCACTATAATTGCCCTGATTGTAATTTTGATAGGCCTCTTCGGATGCCGCTGAAGCAGCCTTTACATTTTTGGAAAAGATGTCGAGTTCAGCCGCAGCTTTGTCTTCTGCCAAATTGCGTTGATTTGCAGCTTCGATGACTTCCGCCGAGACATTCGACTCATTGCCCGACGAAGCTTTGAAGCAGTGCGCGTCGCTCATGTCTTGCGTGATGCGATCGGCGATACCGGCCTGATTCTTTGCGTCGCTCTCAGCGCGGTTTAAATCCTGCCATCCGTAATGATCCGGGTACTCCCGCATTGCTTTATATTTTGAAAGGGCAGAGTTCATCCGTTGCTCAGCCAAATCGCGCTGTTGGCCCAAGTCTTTGCACGTCGCAACGTGCGCCGCGTCTTCATTCGCAGAGGCAGCAGAAGCGCTAAGCAACGCACCCGAAACGAAGACCCCTGCGAAGATCACCGTGCCCAATAATCCGCTCTTTGTCATGTCCATTCCCTCCCTGTTGTAGGATAGCTATCACGGCATGCAGGTGAGGGTATTGGAGAAAAACGATGTTTAAGGGCGCGAGGGATAAGGGGGATTATGCGCGTTTGCGTGTGGCTTCGCTTTCATCCCTGCGTTGATGGGATGGCAAATCAGCAGGCGGAAGAAAAATCGGTTGCACCTTCGCGGTCGATTTTTCAGTCGCGGGCCCGATCGTCGCCCGCAAATTGGTGAGCTCAGCAACCGGGACGGCCTTGCTAAAGAGAAAGCCTTGCACTTGGGTGCAGCCTTCAGCGCGCAAACGCTCAAGTTGTTCAGAATTTTCAACACCCTCAGCGGTCGTCACCATACCCAAACTTGAGGCAAGGCCGGTGACGGCACGAATGATCGCTCGGCAATCTTCGCGGCTGTCGACATCTTCAACAAAGCAGCGATCGATCTTGATCTTGTCGAACGGAAAGCTCCGCAAATAGTTGAGCGATGAATAGCCCGTACCAAAATCATCGAGGGCAATTTTGACGCCGATGTCGCGCAGGCGGTGCAGTGTCGCGAGGTTGACCTCTGATTCCTGCATCAAAACCGTCTCAGTAATTTCAAACTCAACACGGCCAGGGGCAATCTGTGCGCTGGCGATCGCATTGATGATCGTTGTAATGAGACTACCGCTCTTCATTTGAAGGGGTGAAAGGTTGATCGAAATACCCAAATGTTCAGGCCAGCCTGCGGCTTCGGCTATCGCGTTGCGGATCACCCATTCGCCCAGCTGGACAATCAGGCCCGTCTCTTCGGCAATCGGCACAAAATCATTGGGCATGACGAGCCCGCGTTCGGGATGGTGCCACCGCAGCAACGCCTCATATCCAGCGGTTTCGCCGGTTTCGACATTGATGAGCGGCTGATAGTGAAGCGTGAGCTCATCGCGAGACATGGCAGCGCGCAGATCAATCTCTACCGTCCGGCGGATCTGCGCGGCTTCGTCCATGCTGGCATCAAAGAAGGCAAAACGATTTCGCCCGTCCGCCTTCGCGCTATAAAGCGCAAGATCGACGTTCTTCATCAGCATTTCAGGCGTGGTTCCATCTGCAGGGGCGAGAGCAATGCCAATGCTGGCCGCAGAAAGCAGCTGATGCCCCTCAATCTCGATGGGTTTGTTGAGCTCAATTAAAATCCGCTTTGCCAAATTGGCGACGGTGGCGCGATCTTTGACACCCGTCACAAGGACGGCAAACTCATCACCGCCCATGCGGGCCACGACGTCGCGGGTGCCTAAACAGGCTTCGATCCGTCGGCTGACGACTTGCAAAAGCGCGTCTCCAGCGGGATGGCCGAGCGTATCGTTGACGCTCTTGAAATGATCGAGGTCAAGCGAAAGGACGCCAGTTTCGCTGCCAATTTTTTGGCGGTTAAGCGCGCGATTGATGGTGTCGTTGAATAAAAAGCGGTTGGGCAAGTCGGTCAAACCGTCATAATGCGCCATATAGGCGACTTTCACTTCGGCATTTTTGGCAGCGCTAATATCGGTGCAAACGCCGCGTAGCCGCACGCGACCATCACTGCTTTTGAACGGGTGACCGCTCAGCGACCACCAGCGTTGAACGCCGCCGACGGTCAGCGGCACAGTGATGTCACGAAAGGATCGCGCGGCGTGCAGATGGTCTTCAAGGATGTCGCGTTCGGGGCAGGTATTAAACACGCCGATCAAGGGCGTCGCTATGAGCGTCTCCATTGGGCGCTCGGCGGCTTGTGCAAAGCGCGCTGAAGGCGACAAGAGTTTACCGTCTTCATCCACTTCCCATAGCCAATCTGACCCATGCTCCTCAAAATCATTGAGCAATAGGCGGACGGTCGCAGCATTTTCTTCGGCGGCCTGGGCGCTTTCGGTCAATTGGACTTGCCCGATCAGGCGCTCCAAATGGTTTTCGAAAACCACGCCGATGCTGCGATTGATGACAGCAACAAACGAAATCAAAAGGGCGATTGTCACCCAGGAATCGACCCCGCCGCGCTGGATAAACGCCGCCAAGGCGCTCACGGCAAGGGGCGCGACAAAAGCCCGCGCTGCATTGGGGACGGTCGCGCACGTCAATGTCGCTGCTGCCATCATTCCGGCGGTTAGCATGCCGAGCATCGCCAAACCGGCGAGGCTGGAGTTCGCCATAAGGCTGTAAATCGAGACGCCCCAAATCACGCTGACCAGCGCCGAAACCCATACGGCGCGCTTCAGCAAGCGCGGTGTATCTGCCTCGGAAAATGCGTGGTTCACCTTCCAAAAGCGCAAAAGTATGACGGCCGCTCCAATGATCGAAGCGAAGATGAGCGCGAGCAGTTCATGGGCAACGGTTGTCGCAAAGGGCAAAAGAACGAGAACGGCGTTAACAATATTTCCAAAAACAGCCGTTGGCATCAAGTCAAAATGGGCCGCGAGGAGCCGCGAATCGATTTGATTCCGCTGTTGTGCCGTAAGTGATTGAAGTCGCGCCTTTTGTTCTTTCATTTCCGCCTACCCGCACAAATTATTTTTTGTCCGGGAAAGGCCTATGAGAAAGACGTTAAAAATCTGCGTCGGGTGGCCAATTTTACGATGTGGCCCCGGCCACCGCGCCGCCAACGACGCGCCTGACCTCAGTCGTCACGGTGCACGGCTTGGGCGGCGCTAGGGCACCTCAGTTTCATCCTCGTCGCTGTGCCGCAAGATCATGGGCACATTGGCAAGGCCGAAGAGGAACGTGGCGGGCAGGGCCCCCCAAAGCTTATAGCCTAGCCAGAAATTAAAATCGGCAGCATGGCGCACGACTTCATTCATGATCGCCATACCCACAAAAAACCAAGCGAAGTTGCGCGTCAGCAGATGCCACCCTGTTTCGCGCAAATTGGGATAGGCATGTTCCATCACGAGCTTGAGCGTCGGCTTTCGTGTGCGCACGCCGTAAAAGAGCAAGCCAGCGACAACGGCATAATAAACTGTTGGCTTGATCTGGATAAAGCTTTTGTCGTGCAGAAAGATGGTGAGACCGCCAAAGACCATGACCATCACGCCCGAAAAGAGCAGCAAGGGTGAAATTTTTCCAAATTTGACGCGCGACCAAACGAGTGCAGCCGCTGTCGCCAGCATGAAGGCGGCGGTGGCATAGATGACATCAGCGAGCCAATAGACGCCCAGAAAAATGAGCAGTGGCCCAAGATCAACGAGCAAGCCCGCACCAGCGGCTTTAGGATCAGTCTTGGGCGCGGGTTTTGGCTCGCTCATTCTTGGGTTCCAGCGATGATCATGGCGAGTTCTTTCGGATCAAACGGGCGCAAATCGTCTAGGGTTTCGCCCACGCCGATGGCATGGATGGGGAGCGCAAATTTTTCAGAATCTGCGACGAGCACACCGCCGCGCGCCGTGCCATCAAGCTTGGTCATGACAAGCCCTGTCACACCTGCCACTTCTTTGAAGATTTCAATCTGCGACAGCGCGTTCTGCCCCGTTGTCGCGTCAAGCACGAGCACCACATCATGCGGTGATGCGGGGTTAAGCCGCCCGAGGACGCGCTTGATTTTGGCAAGCTCCTCCATCAGCTCGCGCTTGTTCTGAAGGCGGCCAGCAGTATCGACGATGAGCACGTCAATTCCCGTCGCTGTTGCCTGCTTGACCGCGTCAAAGACCACGCCGGCGGCATCGCCGCCCTCAGGCCCGCTCACGATGGGCACGCCGAGCCGGTCTGCCCAGACCTTGAGCTGGCCGATTGCCGCCGCGCGGAAGGTATCGCCCGCCGCCAGCATCACGCCGTAATCTTGCTCAAGAAAAAGGTGTGCGAGCTTTGCAATTGTGGTTGTTTTGCCCGACCCGTTAACGCCGATGACGAGGATCACTTGCGGCCGAGGGAAGGCAATAATGTCGATCGGCTTTGCCACTGGCGCGAGAACACTGGCGATTTCCTCGGCGACGAGGGCGCGGATTCCGGCCTCGTCAATGCCGCGCTCGTAACGGCTGTCGCCAAGCTTTGTGCGCACCCGCGCCGCCATTGCGGGGCCAAGATCGGAAAGGATCAGCGCCTCCTCAACCGCATCTAACGCCGCGGTATCGAGCTTGGCCTTCGTGACGAGCCCCGTTAGATTTTCGCTTAATCGTTCAGATGTTTTTTTAAAGCCGCCAATGAGGCGCTTGTGCCAAGGACCCTCGCTCACAGCGGTATGCCGATCAGCCCGTGCGCGTCGGCTCCGCTTATTTTGACGTCAATCATTGTACCGCGCATATTGCCCTGCGGCAGCGCCTTCGCAAGCGAAATGCGCGCGAAAGCGTCAGTATGTCCAGAGAGACCGTCGAGCTCGATTAACGCGCGCTGCGTTGAGCCAATCATCGCGTGTAGCCAGGCGGCCTTGCGCTGTGCGGCAGCGCTTCGCAGTTGCTCTGCGCGGGCTTTGATGACGGCCCGGTCAAGTTGAGGCATCCTTGCGGCAGGCGTGCCTGCGCGCGGCGAAAAGGGGAAGATGTGGCCAAAGACGATGTCACATGCGTCAAGCAGGCTTACGCTATTTTCAAACATGGCCGCAGTTTCGGTTGGGAAGCCCGCGATAATATCAGCCCCAATCGCAATGTCAGGTCGCGCGGTTTTGAGTCGCTCTACGATGGCGATCGCTTGCGCGCGCGAGTGCCGCCGCTTCATCCGCTTGAGGATCATATCATCGCCGTGCTGGAGCGACAAATGCACATGCGGCATCAGGCGCGCTTCGCCCGTCAAAAGCGCAAAGAGCCGGTCATCGATTTCTATCGAATCGAGCGAAGACAGCCGAAGGCGCTTCAGCGCGGGCACATGGTTCAGAATGCGCTCAACAAGTTGGCCAAGGGTGGGGCTGCCGGGCAGATCGGGCCCGTAACTGGTGAGATCAACGCCCGTTAGGATGATTTCCTGCTGGCCCCGATCAACAGCGGCTTTGACCGCATCGATGACGGCGCCAGCCGGGATGGACCGACTCTCGCCGCGCCCGTAAGGAATGATGCAGAAGGTGCAGCGGTGATCGCAACCGTTTTGCACTTCGATGAACGCCCGCGCGTGGTCACTTCCACTGACGGCGGGGCGCGTGAAATGAGACGAGAGGCCGCCGTAATGTGCGGGGTTTGCCTTGGTTCGGTTGGGAACAATACGGACCGCTTCGGCCATCGCGGCAAACCGCTCAGGATTGATCTCGGCGGCGCACCCAGTGACGATGATGCGCGCTTCCGGTCGCCTTTTGGCCGCACGGCGAATGGCTTGCGCGGCTTGGCGCTCGGCCTCTTGCGTAACAGCGCAGCTATTGATGATGATAAGGTCATCCTTGTCGCCAGCCGCCGCCCGGATCGCTTCCCCCTCGGCAATGTTGAGACGACAGCCAAAATTGATCACTTCAACGCCGCTCATCCAAAACGGCTCCAATCGGCTTCGCCCGTGTAAACATGCGTTGCCGGGCCGGTCATGCGGATTGGCGCGCCAGCATTCCAAGCAATTTGGAGATCGCCGCCGGGCAAACTGACTGTCACGGGCGAACGAACATGTCCTGCTGAAATCGCCGCCACCGCTGAGGCGCAGGCCCCGGTGCCGCATGCGCGCGTCAGGCCTGCACCGCGTTCCCACACGCGCAGTCGCAACGCATGGTCGCCGGTGACGGTCGCGACGTTTACGTTCACCCGCGCAGGGAAAAGCGGGTCATGCTCGATCAGCGGCCCAAGTCGCTCGAGATCAACACTGTCGCAATCCGGCACGAAAAAGATGATGTGGGGGTTGCCAACACTCACGGCATAAGGTGCTTCAAGGTCTTCCCAACCGACGGGCATGGGGGCTGTTGGCATGGCGTAAGAGAGCGGAATGTCATCCCAGCCCGTTCTTGGAACCCCCATGTCTACCGTCGCTTGTCCACCGCCAAGCGCATCAATATGGATGCGACCACCGGCTGTGTCTAACGTCGCTTGTCCGCCGATCAAAATGGCGACAGCGCGTGTTGCATTCCCGCAAATTTCGACCTCACTGCCATCGGCATTAAAGGTACGCATGCGCATGTCGGCATTTTCCGAGGGCTCAAGCAGGATGAGCTGATCAAAGCCGATGCCTGTTTTACGGTCTGCAATGGCGCGGGCGCGCGCTGCCGTCATTTCAACGGCTGTATCGCGTGCATCGATAATGACAAAATCATTGCCGAGGCCGTGCATTTTATGAAAGCGGCTAAGCATTGCCGCCCCTTAATAGGGGCAGCGGCTCAAGTCCACCTGCTCAGGCGCTGCGCTTCATCGGCACTGCTGTGGCAGGAAGAACTTCGCTCTTACCGGGCACTTCAATCTCAAAGCCAGGCTGCGGCATAACGCGCGCGGCAGGCAGGAGATTACGTTCGGCAAGCAGGCCGCGCACCTGGCTGATGGGCATTGGCCGCCCATAATACCAGCCTTGGCCCTTGTGACATCCGAGCTGCCGCAGCCGCTCTTCAATCATGGCGTCCTCGATGCCTTCAGCGGTCACCGTCATGTTAAGATTGTCGCCAAGACGCGCGATGGCATTTACAATGGCGGCGCTTTCATCATTTTCGCACAGCGAAGTGACAAAGCTCTTGTCGATCTTAATCCGGTCAAACGGCAAGGCGCGAAGATGCGCCAAAGACGAATAGCCGGTACCAAAATCGTCAAGTGCAAGCTTGATGCCTTGGTTTTTGAGCGAGCCAACGATTGACTGGGCAAGCGCCAGATTATCAAAAAGCGCGCTTTCGGTGATTTCAACTTCAAGGCGATTAGGCGCGAGACCGGTTTCGACGAGCAGTTTAACGAGCTTTTGAGCGAGCCAAGGGTCACGGAGCTGCGTTGGCGAGATATTGACCGAGATGATGAGCGACGGATCCCAATTACGCGCTTCTTCAAAGGCCTTGCGCATCACCGAGAACGACAGATCGGAAATCATGCCCGTCTCTTCTGCGATGGGGATAAACCGATCTGGCATGACGATACCCATTGTCGGGTGGTTCCAACGCGCGAGAACTTCAAAGCCTTGCAGCCGCCCGGTTGTAAGATCTATCTGCTGTTCAAAATAGGGTTCAAACTCGCCAGCTGGAATGGCGCGGCGCATGCTTGTCTCAAGTTCGGTGCGCGCTTGGAGTTCGCGCTCCATTGCGGCATCAAACCAAGCATAGCGGTTACGGCCCTGGTTCTTGGCAGCGTACATTGCGATGTCAGCACGGCGCATCAGCGCTTCGATCGATTCGCAGTCATCAGCGGACTGGGCAATGCCGACAGACACACTGTTATGAACATGTGTGCCTGCTGCAGAAAGTGGCTGCCCGAGGCGCGCCACAATGGCTTCAGCGACGCGGTCAACAACTTCTGGATTGCCTGCATCAAAAGCAAAGGCGCAGGCGAACTCGTCTCCGCCCAAACGCGAAAGCAGGGCATTGGGTGGAACGAGTTTACTAATTTCTTCGGCGACGGTGCAAATCAGCGCGTCTCCGGTCGCATGACCGTGGATGTCGTTGACGTTCTTAAAATTGTCGAGATCGAGCATCAGCATCACCGTCAATTTATCACGATTTTTGGTGTTCGCGATGAGCTGCGCCCCGTGCTCACTGAGCGACCGCCTGTTGTGGAGGCCTGTCAATACGTCGCGCATCGCAAGAACTTGAGCGCGGCCTTCGGCTGCGGTGCGTTCGGCGACTTCGCCAGAAAGATCGCGGTAACGCCGCCAACCGAACAGGATCAAGGCAATGTTGAGCAAAACGGCAATGAGGATCACGCGGTCCGCGCCGCCACCGACGCCGTAAAGCATCCGCAGTGCCGCCGTCACCGCCGTCGATCCTGTCCCTGCGAACATAATGATCGCCGCAAACACAACAGACCCCGTCACAAGTTCCTGCCGGAGCCCGCTTTTGGAGGTTGCTTGGCCGCCCGCTTCTGTTTTCATCGCTTTTGCCACTGAGATTTCGCCCTAAAATCTGGATTTCCAACGATGACCCTAAGATGAAACAGTGAATTTCCTCTTAATTCCATCTTTGGGCGAGATGGTGCGCCATTTGACGATCACAGCGCGCTTCGCTAAGGAAAGCTCCTCTTCATCATTGAAGGTATCGCATTAGGCCCAAGGGCATCCGCCAGCCGACGAGGTTTCGTCCGCTGGCGAAAGTTCGTTTGGGCTCAGAATTCTGGGGTTGGCATGGCCAATGTTTGAAAGTTTAAGTGAACGGCTTGGCGGCGTTTTTGACCGCCTGCGCGGCCGTGGCGCGCTAAACGAATCAGATGTGCGCGAGGCCATGCGCGAAGTTCGTGTGGCCTTACTGGAGGCTGATGTCGCGCTTCCCGTTGTACGATCCTTTGTTGATAAGGTCACTGAGCAGGCAGTTGGCCATGCTGTTCTAAGGTCAATCACGCCGGGCCAGCAAGTCGTCAAGATCGTCAATGACGCGCTTGTCGAGATGCTCGGCGCTGACGCGAGCGAACTAGAACTCGGTGTAACGCCGCCTGCCATCATCATGATGGTCGGACTGCAAGGCTCAGGCAAGACAACGACGACGGCGAAGATCGCCAAGCGCTTATTCGAAAAAGAACGCAAAAAGGTTTTGATGGCGTCGCTCGACGTTAATCGCCCTGCGGCGCAAGAGCAGCTTGCGGTGCTTGGCACGCAGATCGACGTCGCGACCTTGCCGATTGTTTCGGGACAACTTCCCGTTGATATAGCCAAGCGCGCAATACAGGCGGCCAAGCTGCAAGGCTTTGATGTTCTGATGCTTGATACGGCGGGACGGCTCCACGTCGACGCGCAGTTGATGGATGAGATGAAGGCGGTGGCGACGGTCTCAACGCCCGCTGAAATTCTCCTCGTTGTCGACTCGCTTACCGGTCAGGATGCGGTCAACGTCGCCAAGAATTTCGGCGAGCAAGTCAATTTAACGGGCGTTGTTCTGACGCGCATGGACGGCGACGCGCGCGGCGGTGCGGCGCTCTCGATGCGTGCGGTTACGGGCAAGCCGATCAAATTTGTTGGCACTGGCGAAAAGCTTGACGGGCTTGATGTTTTTCACCCGAGCCGCGTCGCCGGGCGCATCCTCGGAATGGGCGATGTTGTTAGCCTTGTTGAGCGTGCGGCGGAGACGATCCAGCAGGACGAGGCCGAAAAGATTGCGGCCAAAATGGCCAAGGGTCAGTTTGATCTCAACGATCTCAAGTCGCAAATTGGCCAGATGAAGCGCATGGGCGGCATGGGCGCAATGATGAGCATGATGCCCGGGATGAAAAAGCTTGCGGGCGCGGCCAATCAGGCCGGGATGGATGACAAGGTTTTTGTTCGGCTTGAGGCGATGATCGATTCGATGACGCCCAAGGAACGCACCAAGCCAGAACTGCTCAATGCCAAGCGCAAAATTCGCGTGGCCAATGGCTCGGGTACGACGGTGCAAGAGGTCAACAAGCTCCTCAAGATGCACCAAGATATGGCCGGCGCCATGAAGAAGCTCAAAAAAATGGGCGGGATGAAGGGCCTTGGCGCGCTGCTTGGTAAAGGCGGCGGACTCGGAGGCCTGCTTGGTGGCGCTGGCGGCGGTGGTATGCCCGATCTGGGCGGCCTTGGTGGCGGCGCGGGTGGAATGCCGGGAATGCCCAAACTCCCGCCGGGATTTGAGAATTTTTTGAAGAAAAAGTGAGGGCCATGGTCGGTCGTCATCCCGGCGCAGGCCGGGACAAGGTTAGAGTTTAGAAGAAGGAAGATTTTAAAATGGCAGTTTCAATTCGTTTGTCGCGTGGTGGTTCCAAGAAGCGCCCTTATTACCGCATCGTCGTGGCTGATGCGCGCGCGCCGCGTGATGGCAATTTCATCGAAAAGGTCGGCACCTATAACCCGATGCTGGCTAAGGATGACACGAACCGTATCAACCTGAATGCTGAGCGTCTGACGCATTGGCTGAGCGTTGGCGCACAGCCGACCGACCGCGTGGCGCGCTTCCTTGATGCTGCGGGTCTGCGTGAACGCGCCGCGCGCAACAATCCAAACAAGGGCAAGCCCGGCGAAAAGGCGATTGAACGCGTCGAAGAGCTGGAAAAGAAGGCCGCTGCCAAGATCGAAGCCGAAGAAGCGGCTAAAGTTGCTGCTGCTGAAGCCGCTGCGGCCCCAGCGCCTGAACCAGAAGCTGTAGAAGAAGCGCCGGTTGCAGAAGAAGCGACCCCCGCCGCTGAAGAGGCTGCTGCGCCAGTTGAAGCCGCAGCGGAAGAAGCCGCCCCTGCTGAGGCTGCCCCTGCTGAGGCCGTAGCCGAAGTCGTAGCGCCGGTTGAAGCTGCTGCGGAAGAAGCGCCAGCTGAAGTGGCAGCGGAAGCACCCGCGCCCGAAGCAGCGCCGGTGGCAGAAGAAGTGCAAGCCGAAGTCGTCGCTGAAGAAGAAAAGCCTGCTGAGGCCTGATCTTGGCAAATACCAGCCCCATCACGCTTGCCGTCATTATCGGTGCGCACGGCGTGATGGGGGAGGTGCGCCTCAAGTTGTTCACCGACGGGGTGGAAGGCTTGCGGGCGCATAAAAGTTTCAACGACGGCGCGCTGACGCTCACGTCGCTGCGCCCGGGCAATAATATTATCGCCCGCTTCGCCGAAATCACCGACCGAAACGGCGCTGACGCAGCGCGCGGGACGGAACTCACCGTGCCCCGCGAAAACTTGCCGCCGCTCGCAGAGGGTGAATATTATCACGCTGATTTGCTGGGTCTCACCTGTGTTTCGACCGAGGGCGAGGAATTGGGTGTCTGCGTCGCCATCGAAAATTTTGGCGCGGGCGATGTGATCGAGGTCGAACGGCCCGACAAAAAACGCTTCATGGTGCCGATGAAGCCGGAGGCTGTGCCTGAGTGGGGAGAACGCATCATCATTGACGAGGCGTTCGTGGTTTAGTATATACATTTTGTGTATACGGAGATTCGCAATGGGCAAGGAATATAAGGCCAAGGTTTTCAAATCAGGCAACTCACTGGCGCTGCGTCTACCAAAGGCACTTGGAATTGAAGAAGGATCAGAAATGGTGCTTCGTGAAATGCAATCGGGCTACGCATTTGAACCTGTCGAAACGCCGAAGCGAAAGTTCAACATCGATAAAGTGTGGGGCTGCGCTATTGGCTCTGGGCTTCAGATGATCAAAGATGAAGATCGGTTATTCGAACCTCGCCCTTCGCTCTGGGATGACCCGGAGTGGCGCGCCAAATATATGCCTGACGAATGAGATATATGCTCGACAGCAATGTCGTCATCGCGGTTTCGTTGGCAAATGGTGCTGCAATTCGACAGCGACTAGCCGAACACGATGACGGCGATTTTGTCATGTCCTCTGTCGGTTATGCAGAAATCATACACGGTTCTGTGAGGGGTAAACGGCCTTCTTTTGCGGGCCTTGAGGTGTTGATCGAAGAAGTGCCTGTCATGCCGTTCGATTATGCCGCAGCGCGCGCCTATGCGACCTTGCCTTTCCGTCGCGGTAGTTACGATCGGCTGATCGCCGCCCATGCATTGGCGCTCGGTTTGACGCTGGTGACGGACAATGTGAAACACTTCGCCGATGTGCCGGGGTTGAAGGTTGAGAATTGGACGGTTTGATGGAGGTAATAATCCCTCTTGCAATGACATTTCTCATATCACTCATAACCGCGCCATCAATTGCCCGTCGCCGGATTGACCTCTCTAGGTGGATCATTTGTTTGCGGTATAGTCTGACAGCCGGAACTTTGATTGCTTTATTGTTGATTTTGTTGGCCTTGATTTCATTCAGCGAAATTGATGGTTATCTTTCTGGATTCGTTTTATTTATTCTTGTCATTCCGACCGCACTCCTCGCTGCCGCGCTTGGAATGGCTGGGGCTTCATTGGGCACATTCATCGGGCGTCCAAAGTGACCTTCCACGCTCAAATCCTCACCCTCTATCCTGAGATGTTCCCTGGCCCGCTCGGCGTGTCGCTGGCTGGCCGGGCGTTGGCGGGAGGGAAATGGTCTTGCTCGCCCATTCAAATCCGTGATTTTGCGACTGACAAGCACCGGACTGTGGATGATACGCCTGCGGGGGGTGGAGCTGGGATGGTGCTGCGGGCAGACGTGCTAGCGGCGGCGGTGGATCACGCTCTCACTTCCCAATCATCCTCCCCCATCCTCGCTCTCACCCCGCGCGGCACGCCGATCACCCAGTCGCGCATCCGCCAACTCGCCCAAGGCCCCGGCGTCACGCTCGTGTGTGGTCGCTTTGAGGGCTTTGACGAACGCCTGTTCGATGCCTATCCCCAGATTGAGCAAGTCTCCGTCGGCGACATCGTCCTGTCGGGGGGGGAACCGGCCGCGCTGATGATCCTCGACGCTTGCATTCGGCTGCTTCCCGGCGTAATGGGCGCGGCTTGCAGTGGTATCGAAGAATCGTTTGAGAACGGTTTGTTAGAATATCCGCAATACACCCGACCACCAATGTGGGAAGGACGTGCGATCCCTGAAGTGTTGCGATCGGGGGATCACGCGAAGGTTGAGGCTTGGCGAAAAGCCAAGTCAGAGGCCGATACACGGTTACGCAGACCGGATCTTTGGGAGCGCCATCTTGGTGCTCGGGTCCAGCCTGCCTCTGATGCGCGACAAAAGAAGAAGGACTAATTGGGGCATGAACCTCATCCAAACGATCGAAGCGGAACAGATCGCAAAATTGACCGCAGAAAAGAAAGCGCCCGCTTTCCGCCCCGGTGATACGCTGAAAGTCGGTGTGCGCGTTGTGGAAGGCGAGCGGACCCGCGTTCAGAATTACGAAGGCGTGTGTATTGCACGTTGTAATCGCGGCATGGGATCGAGCTTCACCGTTCGTAAGATTTCATTTGGTGAAGGCGTGGAACGCGTGTTCCCGCTTTACTCGCCAAACATCGATAGCATCGAAGTCATCCGCAAGGGTGCGGTGCGTCGTGCCAAGCTTTATTATCTGCGCGGACGCCGCGGCAAATCGGCACGGATCGCCGAGCGGCGCGACACGCGAATTACCGACGCAGCGAAACAGGCCCCCGAGGCCTGATCCCGCACGTTCGTGTAACAACCGAACAGCCGAAAGGGCCGGGATCCTCAAAGGGTTCCGGCCTTTTTCGTAACACCCCCGTCATTGCGTGCGTAGCGAAGCAATCCAGACAGCAGAGCACATGGATTGCGCCGTCGCTTTGCTCCTCGCAATGACGAACCAAGGAGAAATATCATGGGTTATCGTATCGTCGTTGCAGGGGCCACCGGGAACGTGGGCCAGGAAATGCTCAACATCTTGGCGGAGCGCGAATTCCCGATTGATGATCTCGCGGTCCTGGCGTCTTCACGGAGCACGGGGACGCATGTTGATTTCGGTGATACCGATAAGAAGTACAAGGTTCAGAACATTGAGCATTTCGATTGGGCTGGTTGGGATATGGCTCTGTTCGCCGTTGGATCAGAAGCGACAGCGCTTTATGCTCCCAAGGCTGCCGCTGCGGGCTGCGTCGTGATCGACAACAGCTCGCTCTACCGGATGGACCCCGACGTGCCCCTGATCGTGCCTGAGGTGAACCCCGAAGCGATCGACGGCTATAAGCGCAAGAACATCATCGCCAACCCCAATTGCTCGACGGCACAGCTTGTCGTGGCGCTGAAGCCGCTCCATGATTATGCGACCATCAAGCGCGTTGTTGTCTCGACCTATCAGTCGGTTTCCGGTGCGGGCAAGGCGGGGATGGATGAGCTGTTTGAGCAGTCGCGCAACATCTTTGTGGGGGACAGCGCGGAGCCGAATAAGTTCACAAAGCAGATCGCCTTCAACGTGATCCCGCACATCGATAGCTTCCTTGATGATGGCTACACCAAGGAAGAGTGGAAGATGGTTGTTGAGACCAAGAAGATCCTCGATCCCAAGATCAAGCTCACGGCAACCTGCGTCCGCGTGCCTGTGTTCGTTGGGCATAGCGAGGCCGTGCATATTGAGTTTGAAAATGAAATCTCGGCGAAGAAAGCACAGAGCATCCTGCGGGAAGCGCCCGGCGTCATGTTGATCGATAAGCGTGAAGATGGCGGCTACATCACCCCCGTCGAATGTGTGGGAGACTACGCGACCTTCATCAGCCGCGTCCGCGAGGATTCAACCGTGGAAAACGGCCTTGTCCTCTGGTGCGTATCAGATAACCTCCGCAAGGGCGCGGCGCTCAACGCGGTGCAGATCGCGGAGTTGCTTGGGCGGCGGCATTTGAAGAAGGGGTGAGCTTGTTCTTGTGTGAATGATATCACGATGCTATCATCGCCGCATGGGACAGTTGGTCATCCGCAATGTTGACGATGAACGGTTAGACCGGCTGCGGGCGCGCGCCAAATCGCTCAAGAGGTCGGTAGAGTCGCTTGCCCGTGATGCACTTCACGCGGCCGCCGATGATACTGTGGCAGAGCGGCTCGCGCTCGCAAAAGAAATGCAAGCGTGGAGCCGGAAGGCCAAGGTGCCCGGCAGCAGTCAAACCCTAGGCGTTGATCTGATCCGCGAAGCCCGTAGCAATGATCGTTGACGCAAGTGTTGCGTTCAAATGGCTGGTAGAAGAACCGGACAGTGACATTGCGATCAGTTGGCTGTCTCACGACATTTTGAAGGCTCCGGCAATTATCTACGCAGAAGCCGGTAACGCATTGACGAAGCGCATTCGCGGTGGGGAATTGAAGGCCAAGGGCGCAGCAGAAAATCTTCAGCGCCTTGTTCGGATGATTACGACCGTCGACGATCAGCCCTTTCTGGGGCGGGCATTGGATATGGCAGTTGCGCTAGATCATAGCTATTATAATTGCCTTTATCTTGCGCTCGGCGAGGCATTGGGGGACCAATTGCTTACGGCGGATGCCAAGTTTGCCGCCAAATGTGCAGCGAGTGAGTGGTCTGCCCTGCTTCATCCTTGGCAGGTATACAAATGACCAAAACCCTGACCGGCTCATGCCAATGCAGCGCGGTGCGCTACGGCGTCACTGGCGTTCTGCCCGCCGCCTATGCGTGCCACTGCGGCGCATGCAAAAAGCAGTCGGCGAGTGCGTTTTCGATGTCGATCGCGCTTGAATGGTCGCGCTTAGAGGCTGTGGGCGAGATCGCCATCCACGAAACAACTGCCTTTAGCGGCGCGCGCAAGATCGCTTGTTTTTGTCCGCAGTGTGGCACGCGGATGTGGCATCGCTCCGCGCCCGACAGCGCGTGGATCACTCTCAAGGGTGGCACGCTGCATGACGCGCGACACCTTACTCCGCGCGGCCATTTGTGGGTCTCGCAAAAACAACCGTGGATCATTCTTGAACCAGCGCTCCCCGCTTTTGAAACGCAGCCCGATGATGTTCAGGCTTGGAGGATCGCGCTTTCATGACCGGCCTGTTTGACTATTCCCACGCAATTGTGCGCACGCCCGGGGCCTCGGTAATTGGCGGTCTCCGCGATGGCGGCGGGCCTGATCCAGACCTTGCGGCGCTGATGGATGAGCACGCAGCTTATTGCATGGCGCTTTCATCGCTTGGCGTGGCCGTCTCAATACTCCCGCCGCTTGAGGCGTTTCCCGACTCGGTTTTTGTTGAAGATGTTGCGCTTGTCTTTGGCAAAGGGGCCGTGCGGCTCAGGCCCGGTGCACCGTCGCGGGCAGGCGAGGTTGATCATATTGGCGCTGCTCTCGCGCCGCATTTTGATCGGGTCTTGTCGCTCGAAGGTCCCGGTCACGCCGATGGCGGCGATATTTTGACTTTGACCGACCGGGTCATCATAGGCCTTTCGGCGCGGACCGACCGGGCCGGTGCTGAGGCGCTCGTCGGCCTGCTCGCCGCACTTGGCTTAAAGGGAGAGATTACCGACACACCCAAAGGCGTGCTGCACTTCAAAACAGGGTGCAGTTTACTTGATGAAGAAACAGTCTTCGTTGTTCCGGCGCTGGCCGAATGCGCGGCTTTTGCGGGCCTGCGGAAAATCTTGACACCGCCGGGCGAAGAGGCGGCTGCGAACTTGCTGCGTGTCCATGATCGCATATTGATGGGCGCTCATTTCCCACAGAGTCTTGAACTTGTGGCCCGCTACGGCATTGAGCCCTTGCCGCTGCCCGTCACACACATTGGGCGGGTCGATGCGGGCCTATCGTGCATGTCCTTGCGCTGGGCGGCTCCGCGCGGGTAGCGTGAGGCGCATCACGGGCAAGGACCTCAGCACATGAAGACGTGGCACTACAAAGCGCAGGACGGCGTAACCCTAGCGGTGCATGAATGCGGCGCAGGGCGACCGCTCATCCTGATCCACGGCTATTTTTCTGACGCGCAGACCAATTGGATCAAATACGGCCATGCCGCTTTGCTCGCCGATGCGGGGTTCCGGGTTATCATGCCCGATCTGCGCGCGCATGGGCAGAGCGACAAGCCGCATAATCCAAGCGCCTTTCGAGCCGATATCCTCGCCGATGATCAAGCGGCTTTGATCGACTATCTTGGCCTCGCAGATTTTGATTTGGGCGGCTATTCGCTTGGCGGGCGGACTGTGGCGCGCCTGCTTGTGCGGGGATGCCGACCGCGCCGCGCGATCATTTCAGGCATGGGCTTGCAGGGCTTGACTGAAACCGGAACCCGCGCGGCGCATTTTGAGCATATCTTTGCGCATCTCGGAAGCCACGCCAAAGGCTCGGCTGCATGGATGGCCGAGGCATTTCTCAAGACAACCGGCGGCGATCCGGTCTCGCTCCGGCTGATCCTGAGGAGTTTCGTCGATACGCCTGAAGCCGCACTTGCTGCGCTTGATCTGCCCATTGGGGTCGTTTGCGGTGCGGAGGATGAGGATAACGGCTCAGCGTCCGCGTTGGTCGATGTCTTGGCGAAGGGAACACTTATCACCGTTCCCGGCAATCATATGAGCGCGGTCGCGAAGCCGCAATTGGGTGAGGCATTTCGAGACGTTCTCACCGCTTGACCAAGCGCGCGGCGCGCGGCACACTTGGCGTAATAAAATTTCATGCTGGAGTTGCATATGAAACGCCTCGTTCCAACCCTCGCCCTCTCGCTCGCCGTCGCGCTAGCGGGTGGTCTCTACGCCCAATCGGGTGCCAACGCTCAGGCACCCACGACGAGCGCCAAGCCCCTCACAATCGCCGATGCTGACAAATTTGTCGCCGATGCCGAGCGCGAGATGTTTCGGTTTTCGGGCTATAACAGTCGGGTTCAGTGGATCAACAACACGTTTATAACCGATGATACTGACGCGGTGGCTGCCGAAGTTGGCACCATCGGGACAGAAATGTCGGTCCGCTACGCAACAGAAGCCGCGAAGTTCATGCGCATCCCCGGGCTCAGCTATGATACGCGCCGCAAGCTCGATATTCTGCGCGGCGGCTTGGTGCTTGCAGCCCCCACAAAGGATGGTGCGGCCAAGGAACTCAATGATATTTCGACCAACCTGAATTCGGCTTATGGCAAGGGGAAAGGGCTTCTCCACGGCAAGCCGATCAATGGTTCAGACATTGAAGCCGAAATGGGGACGAACCGGAACCCCGATGATCTTAAGGAAATGTGGACAAGCTGGCATGACACGGTGGGGGCGCCAATGCGCAAGGATTATGCGCGACTCGCCGATATTGCCAATGAAGGTGCCCGCGAGCTTGGCTATGCCGATACCGGGGCGATGTGGCGCTCGGGATATGATATGCCCGCCGATGATTTCGCCAAGCTGACCGACAAGCTGTGGGGGCAAGTCAAGCCGCTCTACGATCAGCTCCACTGCTTTACGCGCGGCAAGCTCAACGAAAAATACGGCGACAAAGTGCAGGCCAAAACAGGGCCGATCCGCGCTGATTTGCTTGGCAATATGTGGGCGCAAGAATGGGGCGACATCTATGACATCGTAGCCCCAGCGGGCGCTGGCGATATTGGCTATGATTTTGGCGATTTGCTTAAGGCCAAGCAATATACGCCAATCCAGATGGTCAAGGCGGGGGAAGGCTTTTTCTCGTCGCTTGGCTTTGCGCCTTTGCCCAAAACCTTTTGGGAGCGATCACAATTTGTTAAGCCGCAAGACCGCGAAGTCGTGTGTCATGCCTCGGCGTGGGATATCGACAATGTTGAGGATCTGCGCATTAAAATGTGCACCAAGATCAACGCAGGGGATTTTATCACGGTCCACCATGAGCTTGGCCATAATTACTATCAGCGCGCCTATAATAAGCAGCCCTATCTCTACCTCAATGGCGCGAATGATGGGTTTCATGAAGCGATTGGCGATATGATCGCGCTTTCGATCACGCCCGATTATCTTGTCCAGATCGGTTTGCTCGATAAAGCCAAAGTACCCGGGGCTGAAAAAGATACCGGGCTGTTGCTGCGCCAGGCGATGGATAAGGTGGCGTTCCTGCCGTTCGGCTTGCTCGTCGACAAATGGCGCTGGGGCGTGTTCAATGGGTCAATCCCCAAGGATCAGTACAACAAGGGTTGGACTGACCTGCGCCTTAAGTACCAAGGCAT
>JBEGTP010000201.1:0-4349 GCA_041179365.1 Pseudomonadota bacterium | reverse complement strand
CGCGTGGCAGCACTCGCATCTTTGCCGGTCAGGGCGTCGATCAGCCGCGCCATCGCGGCATCTTCAGCTTTGTCTTTCACCGCAGCGACGCGGCGTTCTTTTTCAAGGCGGATGGCCTCTTCAACAAGATCGCGCGCGATCTGCTCGACATCGCGGCCAACATAGCCGACCTCGGTAAATTTGGTTGCCTCGACTTTCACAAACGGGGCATCCGCAAGCTTTGCCAGCCGCCGCGAAATCTCCGTTTTGCCGCAGCCCGTGGGGCCGATCATCAAGATGTTTTTGGGCGTCACCTCGTCGCGAAGGTCGGTGCTGAGCTGTTGCCGCCGCCACCGATTGCGCATTGCGACGGCCACCGCGCGCTTCGCATCGGCTTGGCCAATGATATGTTCATCGAGCGCGGCAACAATTTGCTTTGGTGTCAGGCTATCGGTCATTTACGTGGCACTCTCAAGCGTTTCAAACGTCAACTGGTCATTGGTGTACACGCAAATATCAGCGGCAATCGCCATCGCCTTGCGCGCAAGCACTTCGGCGTCAGGCTCATAATCCGCCAGCGCGCGCGCTGCTGACAGCGCAAAATTCCCGCCCGAACCAATCGCCGCGATGCCGTGGAGCGGCTCAAGCACATCGCCATTGCCAGTGAGGACAAGCGTGACGTCTTTGTCCGCGACGATCATCATCGCTTCAAGGTTGCGCAGAAATTTGTCGGTCCGCCAATCCTTGGCAAGCTCAACCGCCGAACGCATCAGCTGGCCGTTATACTGCTCAAGCTTGCGTTCCAGTCGTTCAAAAAGCGTAAAAGCATCTGCTGTTGCGCCTGCAAATCCGCCAATTACGCCGCCCGACCCGAGGGGGCGCACTTTTTTTGCATTGGGTTTCATCACGGTGGAACCCATCGAAACCTGGCCATCGCCGACGATAACGACTTTGCCCCCTTTGCGCACGGAGAGGATGGTTGTGCCGTGCCACGTCATATCATTGCTCATGACGGGGATATGGGGCTGGTGCTGGACGAATTTCAAGGGGGGCGTTAGTTTGATGCCATGCAAAGGGTAATTGCCGTTTTGATTTTGATGCTGTGCGCGGGCAATGCCGCGTCGCGCGACCCGGGGCTCGTCGCGCTACAAGCGCTTGATCTCAGGCTGGCGACGGTCGGGCACAGACTCGCCATCGCCAACCAAAGCCAATGCCCAAGGCGCGCGCCGCAAACCGGGCTCATCCTCCACAGCCTCGGTCAATATGCGCCGTCAGCGCGCGCTGCGATGGCGCGCGACTTTGCCGCATCGCGCTATCCTAGCGTGCAGGATGTCGTGCCCGGAAGTGCGGCCGCAAATGCAGGATTACAGGTAGGAGACGCACTCCTGAGCCTGAACGGCGTCGCGCTGCCTTCACAGGTTGGGCCAAAGCCAGTCTTCACTGTGGTCGATACGACCGAGCGCGCGCTTGACGCGGCACTGACGAAGGGCACCGCGCATTTGACGCTACAGCGGGGGCGCACAAGCCTCGCGCTTGATCTGCGCGCGAACCTCGGCTGCCTCTCGCGCTTTCAGGTCATGCCCTCTGGTCGCCTCTTTGCCGATGCAACCGGGCGCTATGTGCAAGTGTCGAGCGCGATCATGGATGCGGCACGCGATGAGGATGAGCTGGCCTTTGTCGTCGCGCACGAGATGGCGCATAACATCCTTGCGCATCCGGACCGACTGAAAGCCCAAGGGCGCACGGTCGCGAAGATACGCGCGACCGAAATTGAGGCTGATGAGTTTGGCCTCAAGCTGATGCACGGTGCGGGCTATGATGTTCACGCGGCGGCGCGCTTTTGGGCGCGGATTGGCGAGCAGATGGATAGTGGCATTTTTCGCGATGGATCGCATTTGAGCCCGGGCAAGCGCGTCGTTCTGCTGCGCGCAATCGCAAATCGCATCGCGCCCTAATTCGCCGCCAGCCACGCGGCGTAACAATCTTCTTCACACGCGCAATTTTCGCGCTAGTGTCTAGGGCAATCGAACCGGAAAACCGGCACATCAAAATCTTAGAGGGGTCATCAGAGCCATGGCAAATGCAGCGCTAGCGTCAGAAAAAACCTTCATGGGGCACCCGGCGGGCCTGTTCGTCTTATTCTTCGCAGAAATGTGGGAGCGCTTTTCCTATTACGGGATGCGCGCGCTTCTGATCTTTTACCTGACAAAGCATTGGCTCTTTTCTGACAAGCAATCGAGCGTGATTTACGGCGCGTACACCGCTCTGGTTTATATCACGCCCGTCATCGGTGGCTATCTTGCGGACCGCTATTTAGGCCAGCGAAAGGCCGTCTTGTTCGGCGCGGTTTTGCTGACTTTTGGTCATTTCCTCATGGGCGTGGAAGGGAGTGGCGGACAATCCAGCAATGCGATCAATATATTTTGGCTCGCGCTTGCCTTCATCATCGTGGGCTCGGGTTTTCTCAAGGCCAATATCTCAGTCATCGTCGGGCAGCTCTATTCGCGAACCGACGTGCGACGCGACGCGGCCTACACAATTTTCTACATGGGCATCAATGTTGGTGCGGCGCTCGGCACCATTGTTGCTGGCTGGCTGGGTGAAACGTACGGCTGGTCCTATGGTTTTGGCGCGGCGGGCGTGGGCATGCTGCTCGGCCTTTTGGTCTTTATCTGGGGCAAGCCGCTTTTGCTTGGAAATGGCGAATCGCCAGATCCGGCGCGGCTGGCGTCACCCGTTTTTGGCATCAAGTTTGAGTGGCTCCTTTATGCGATTGGCGTCGCTTCAGTCGGCGCAATATGGCAGCTGATCCAATATCAGTCGCTCGTTGGTAGCCTTTTGGGCATCGCGGGTGCCATCCTCGTGGTCTATGTTCTTTACACCGCCGTCATAAAGCTCGCACCTGAAGATCGGGACCGGATTTTTGCCGCGATGTTCCTCATCATTGGCTCGATCTTGTTCTGGGCGCTGTTTGAACAAGCGGGCTCGTCGCTCAACCTGTTCACCGATCGCTATGTTGACCGCGCGGGTGTTCCGGCCTCGCTTTTCCAATCGATCAACCCGATTTACATCGCGCTTTTAGCGCCGCTCTTTGCGGCCCTCTGGATCAAGCTTGCAAAAGGCGGCAAGGAGCCCTCTGCGCCTGCCAAATTTGGTGCCGCGCTCATGCAATTGGGCTTTGGCTTTCTGGTTCTCGTTTGGGGGTCGCACGCCGTCGGCGTCACCAACGCCACGCCTGTCTTGTTCATTTTCCTGATTTACTTTTTCCACACGACGGGCGAGCTCTGCCTTTCCCCCGTTGGCCTCTCAGCCATGAACCGGCTGGCGCCCAAGCATTTGGCAAGCCTCATCATGGGCACTTGGTTTTTCGCCTCTGCCGCCGGAAATTTCGCCGCGGGCCTGATTGCGTCGGCTACGGGGTCAGAGGCTGCGTCGGGAGAAGGCGCAGGCAAGGAAGTCGTGCTTGCTGTTTATTCAAAAATTGGCTGGCTTTCGATTGGGGTCGGCATCGTGGTGATCTTCATTGCGCCCATGATCAAAAAGCTAATGCATCTCGACACGCTTAAGGATGATGCGGAGGCCGCCACCTGATGCGCAGGGCGATCCTGCTTGCGGCGGCAAGCGCGCTCATTCTGTCTGGCTCCATTGCTGCTAAAAAGGAAAAGCCGCCCGAGGTCGTTGCAGCAAAGGCTCCGGCGTATAGCAAAGACCCCTACCCCTCGACCTACCACGCCTACCCCGGCACGCCGACGGTCATTCGAAACGTCACGATTTATGACGGCGAAGGCGGGCGGATCGATAATGGCAGCGTCGTGTTTGCAGACGGAAAGATTGTCGCTACGGCGGGCGCGCTCGCTGACCTCAACGTCCCCGCCGACGCAAGGGTCATAGACGGCACGGGCAAATGGGTGACGCCCGGCATTATCGACGTGCATTCGCATTTGGGGGACTATCCCTCGCCAAGCGTTGAAGCGCATCAAGACGGCAATGAAGCGACGAGCCCCGTTCGCCCCGAAGTATGGGCTGAACATAGTGTATGGCCGCAAGACCCTGGCTTTAGCCGCGCGCTCGTCAACGGCGGCGTGACGACGTTGCAAATTCTGCCGGGCTCGGCCAATTTGTTTGGCGGGCGCTCAGTGGTGCTCAAAAATGTGCCCGCGCGCACCGTGCAGGGCATGAAATTCCCCGGCGCGCCCTACGGCCTCAAAATGGCGTGCGGGGAAAACCCCAAGCGCGTCTACGGCGGGCGCGGCCAGATGCCGCAAACGCGCATGGGCAACATGGCGATTAACCGCGCCACTTGGGCGCGCGCGGTCGAGTATAAGCGCAAGGTTGATAAGGGCGAAAGCGTAACGCGAGACCTTGCGATG
>JBEGTP010000200.1:0-2776 GCA_041179365.1 Pseudomonadota bacterium | reverse complement strand
CGTGCTCGCGGCCGCGATTGAAGCCGGAGGATCGACCCTGAAGGATTTTGCGGCACCTGACGGAGAACTTGGCTATTTTTCGAATCAATGGCGCGTCTACGGGCGCGCAGGTGAGCCGTGTGGATGTGGTCAGCGTGTCTTGCGACGGATTGATGCAGGGCGATCAACCTTTTACTGCGGCAATTGCCAGCGCTGAGTGTTGACCTTCGTGCTCAGGCTCGCTAAGCGCGCCTTCATTCACGGCGTGGCTTGGTCCGCGCCGTTTGTCTGTTTTTAGCGAAATCGAGGAACTCATTCATGGCGAACACGCCTCAAGCCAAAAAGCGTATCCGTCGCAACGCCCGTCGTGCAGCGATCAACCACAACCGTATTGGGCGCATTCGCACTTTCGTAAAGAAGGTTGAAGCAGCCATCGGACTTGGTGACAAGGCTGCGGCGTCTGCTGCGCTTTTGGCGGCACAACCCGAAATTGCAAAGGGCGTAGCCAAGGGCGTGCTCCATAAGAACACGGCGTCGCGTAAATTTTCCCGCCTGACAAAAGCGGTTGCATCACTCGGCTGATCCAAATCGGAACAGGTTTTGAACAAGCCCGTTGACTCCGTGTCAGCGGGCTTTTTCTTTGTTCGCAGCGTGAAGGGCACAATTCGGCGCGTTGCCGCGATTCGCAGCGACTCGGAATGAATAGGCTTTTAAAAAAGGCGCTTATAACAATAGCTTATCATTTTTTCTGTAATTTTCCACAGGTTTGCTGAGTCAATTGAATTATTAATTTTTTTTTCACCCTGAAGCCTTGATCGAATCTCGCGGGTCACTCAAAAACAGTGCGCGGCTTCTGCGAATCAGAAGGCGTCAGATCTAAGAATGAATGTGCGGGGACTTGCTGGGCCAATACGGTCGGCAGAGTGGACATTGTATTTTGGATCTTGGGGGCAATCAATGTGTGGGGGAGTATCCAGCTTGTCAGATACGCGTGCCAATTTCGGTCTGGCTGCACAAGATGCAGATGGCATGCTCGCGACGGCTTGGGGCGCTATCCGCGCGGGTCTTCGCTCTGATATTGGGGTGCGCAGCTTTGATCATTGGCTAAAGCCTGTTGAGCTCATTGGCTATTGCGACGTCGATCATATTATCCGCCTCGGTCTGCCTTCAGAGTTCATGGCGAGCTGGGTTTCCTCTCATTATACGGACCGACTCACGCACGCTTGGCGGGCAATGATTCCCCAAATTCGCGGCGTCCGGATCGAATCGGCCGGCGGCCCCGTGCTCCGCTACACAGCGGTTGAAGAAGAGGTAGCGCTCGAAGAGCGTGAACCCGTTCCGAATGGCTCAAGCCAATTTGACCGCCGCTTGACCTTCGCTAACTTCGTGGCAGGCCAACCCAACCAGGTTGCACGCAACGCAGCTCAGCTATTGGCGAGCACGGGCGGCGCGGCCTTCAACCCCCTTTATATTCATGCGCAAACCGGCCAAGGGAAAACGCATCTTCTGCATGCGATTGGTCACGAAGTCGTGCGCAGCAATCCACAGGCGCGTGTGCTTTATATGTCCGCCGAGCGCTTCATGTATGATTTTGTAACAGCAATGCGCGCGCGTGATACAATGAGCTTCAAGGCGCGGCTGCGGTCCGCCGATTTGTTGATGATCGACGATGTGCAGTTCATCGCAGGCAAAGAATCGACACAAGAGGAGTTTCTCCACACGGTTGATGAGCTCATGACCGGCGGTCGGCGTCTGGTCATCAGTGCAGACCGCGCGCCACATGCGCTTGACGGTGTTGAAGGCCGCATTCTTTCAAGGCTTACCCAAGGCTTGGTAGCTGACATTGCGCCCGCCGATTTTGCACTCCGCCGCGCAATTTTGACGGCAAAGGTTGCAGCCCTCGGATCGGTCTCCATCTCGAGCGACGTCATTGAGCTCCTGGCCTCGCGCATCGTGAGTAATGTGCGCGAGCTTGAAGGCGCACTCAACCGGCTTGTCGCCTATGCGCAGCTCAACAACCGGGTCATCGATGAAGCCTTTGCTGAAGATGTACTTGCCGAGATGTTCCGCGCAAGCCGCAGGCGGATTACGATCGACGAAATTCAACGCCGCGTGTCTGAGCATTATAAAATCCGTCAGGCCGAAATGGTCTCGGCAAGGCGCGCGCGCGAAGTGGCAAGGCCACGGCAGGTTGCCATGTATCTCGCCAAGCAGCTGACGCCGCGCTCACTGCCAGAGATTGGTCGCAAATTCGGTGGGCGTGATCACACAACGGTCATCCATGCCGTGCGGCAGATTGAGCGGCTGCGTGGCTGCGATACTGATATTGACAATGATGTCCGCAGCCTGATCCGCCAGCTCGAAAGCTGACGGACGCAGACGATAAAGCGGCGTTATTTTTTCTTTGGCTGAGCGACTGTGATTCGCACCGTCTCGCCAGAGTTTCCCGGAAAACCTGTAAACATCGCCTCGACCAGATTGGGCACGAGGTAGGTCAGATTGTTACTGAGCGAAAGCGCTTGCGCTTTGCCTTCGAAAACCCTTTTTCCTTCGGTTTTGCTGTCAATCTTGAGCTCTAGTCCGCTGGTAAACACGGTGTAGCGTTCGACCTCATCATAGCCAGCGCCAAACAGAAATGGGTCAAAAAAGCCGTAAGTGAAGCGGTAGCCACGGCCACCATAATAGTGCCCGGGATAGCCCCAGCCTCCGCGGCCATAGGAACTGCCATACCAGGTGTCATAGAATGCCGGCGTGGAGCGGGTGTGCTCGCGCCCTTCATCAACACCGTAAGCCAGTG
>JBEGTP010000199.1:0-4119 GCA_041179365.1 Pseudomonadota bacterium | reverse complement strand
AGCCCTGAATTGGGGGTCACAAAGCGCGGATCACTTGGCTCGCGATTGAGAAAAATTTCCCCCGTTTCATCGACTTCGGCGGAAGCGATCATCTGCGTCAGGACATTATCGATCGTATCGTCATTATTTTGAATGATGACGTTGGTCAGCACGCGGTCGAGTGCATAGCCTCCGCCCAGCAGGAGAAGCGTTATCCATGCCGCCGCCGTCAAAATCATCCGGCTGCCGAGCGACCCTAAATGGGATTTTTGCGTCAGCCCCCGCGCGCTGCCTGCCATTATCCAGCCGGGTCTTCTAGGCTATAGCCAAGGCCCCGGATGGTCGTGACGACGTCTTGCCCCAGCTTTTTGCGAATGCGCGTCACAAAGACTTCTATCGTGTTTGAGTCGCGGTCAAAATCCTGATCATAGATATGCTCGATCAGCTCGGTGCGCGAAACGACCTTTCCTTTGTGATGCATCAAATAAGACAACAGCTTATATTCCTGCGCCGTCATTTTGACGGGGTCGCCAGCTAGAGTGACCCGGCCCGAGCGCGTATCGAGGCGGACTTCGCCAGAAATCAACTCCGACGATGCATTGCCAGAGGCGCGCCGGATGAGGGCGCGAAGACGGGCGATGAGTTCTTGCGACTGAAAGGGTTTGGCGAGATAATCATCGGCACCAGCGTCAAGCCCGGCCACCTTGTCTGACCAACTGTCGCGCGCTGTGAGCACGAGAACGGGCGTGACCTTGCCCTCTTTGCGCCACCGATCAAGAACGGTCAGCCCATCGATTTCCGGCAGGCCGAGATCAAGAATGATTGCATCATAGCTTTCGTTCGATCCAAGATAGTGCCCATCTTCGCCATCGGTCGCGAGATCGACTGCATAGCCGTTGCTTTCCAACGTGTTACGGAGCTGGGTTCCAAGAGTAGGTTCATCTTCAACGATCAGGACGCGCATGCATTTTTCCTTCTGCTGCGCAGCCTGATACGTCTAATTTCCCGCCTGAGCAACAATGGCACCAGAGCGTCCGTCAACATCGATCCAGATCACCGACGATTGCCGCACAAATTTGAGCCGATAGCGCAAAGTTGCGGGGTCAAATTCAGCACCAATATATTGCGCACCGCGCCGCTGCATGGCAGGGACCACATTGGCTTCAATCTGGCGGAGGGTTTGGATCGTGCCTTTCCGCTGTTCTTCGCGCACACGATCTTGTTCGTCACGACGGCCTTGCTGGCCCCATGCCGGGCTGGCTGATTGAGCCAGAAGAATCGCCAACAACGCGGCTGAAAAACAGGGTTTGAACTTAACCATCACACATGCGCATAAGCCCGCTCTATTGAACATGCTATGAATGAAAGCGCAGGACTTTGTTAATTTTTTCAATGTGGAAGACAGAATGGCCGCGCCAGTTTTAAGTTATGAGGGCCTCGGGCTCGTGCAGGGAAGCGGCTGGCTTTTTCGGGATCTCGACATTTATGTAGGTGAGCGAGATCGGCTTGCGCTCATCGGAAGGAACGGCGTCGGAAAGACGACATTGTTCAAACTTATGGCGGATCGGATCGAGGCTGATTCGGGGCGAAGGACGATTGTGCCCGGCACGCGCGTGATCTTGCTTGAGCAAGAGCCGAACCTCAGCGCGTTTGAAACCCTGAGAGACTATGCCGTTTCAGGAAAAGATGGCCCAGCCCTTCACGAGGTCGAGGCCGTTGCCGATCAACTGGGCATTGATCTCGACCGAGACTGCACCACAGCGAGCGGAGGGGAGCGCCGAAGGGCCGCAATCGCGCGCGCAGTGGCGATGGATCCTGATGTTCTTTTAATGGATGAGCCGACCAATCATCTCGACCTTGCCGCGATCAACTGGCTCGAAGAGTGGCTGAATGCATACAAGGGTGCCTTCATGGTGATCAGCCATGATCGCACATTTTTAACACGGCTGACGCGGCAGACCCTATGGCTAGACCGCGGCAATATCCGCCGCACAGAGATTGGCTTTGGTGGCTTTGAGGCTTGGCAAGAGCGCGTCTATGCTGAAGAAACCAGGGCTGCCGAAAAGCTTGATGCCAAGCTCAAAATTGAGCTTCATTGGCTTGAACGCGGCGTCACCGCGCGGCGCAAGCGCAATCAGGGGCGGCTTGAAAAGCTCGGTCAGATGCGGGCCCAGCGCGCGGCAATGCTCGGCCCACAAGGTGCCGCCAAACTCGCCATGGCCACGGACGATGTCCGCTCAAAGTCGGTCATCACTGCTGAAAATGTCGAGATTTCGTTTGGCGATAGAAAGCTGATCAAGAATTTCAGCCTCAAGGTGCAACGCGGAGACAGGATCGGCATTGTTGGCGCGAATGGAACGGGCAAGACGACGCTGCTCCGCCTGCTAACCGGTGAACTCGCGCCGGATGCAGGAAAAGTTACACTCGCCAAGACGCTCAACGGCATTGTGATTGACCAGCAGCGCAAATTGCTAACGCCCGAAAAGCGCGTTCGCGATGTTCTTGCCGATGGCGGCGACTGGGTAGAAGTGCGCGGCCACAAAAAGCATATTCAGGGTTACCTCAAGGAATTTCTATTTGAGCCCGGCCTTGCCGAAGCGCGGATTGGGACTCTCTCTGGCGGCGAGCAATCGCGGCTGCTTTTGGCGCGCGAATTCGCCCGCGAATCCAACCTGCTTGTGCTCGATGAGCCGACAAACGACCTCGATCTTGAAACGCTCGATCTCTTGCAAGAGGTGGTCGCTGATTATGAAGGAACGGTGTTGATCGTCAGCCACGATCGGGATTTTCTGGATCGCACGGTCACGCTGACTTTGGGGCTCGATGGATCAGGAACGGTCGATATCGTCGCGGGAGGTTATGCGGATTGGGAGCGGCAAAGGGCGGCGGTACGAACGGCGCAAAAGAAGGCTGCGCCAAAGGCTGCGCAAAAAACAACCGAGCCGATCAAGGCAAAAGCCAAACTCAGTTTCAAAGATCAGCGTGATTATGATCTTTTGCCCGGCCAGATTGATGCCATGGCGGCGGCGATTGCGCGCGACGAAGAAGGGCTCTCAGATCCAAGTCTGTACACGCGTGACCCCGCTGCCTTTGAAGGATTGATGCAAGCGATTGCAAAGGAGAAGGCCGCAAAGGATGCGGCGGAAGAGCGTTGGCTGATGCTCGCCGAGAAGTTTGAGGCGCTATAGTTTCTTGCCGGCGCGGCCAGCGAGTTCGGTCGCGTAGTGCCACGCGACGCGCCCCGAACGGGCCCCCCGCTGCGTCGACCAGAGCAGCGCGTCGGCGGGATCAAAGTGAACGCCCAAATGCGCAGTGTAGCCAGCTACCATCGCAAGATAATCGTCTTGGCTGCAAGCATGAAAGCCAAGGCTGAGCCCAAAACGATCGGCCAAGGCAAGGTGATCATCAACACTGTCGCGCGGATTGATTGCGCTATTTTGCTCGGCCATATCGCGCGCTAAAATATGCCTGCGGTTAGAGGTGACATACAGCCTGACATGATCGGGCCGCGGTGTCACACCGCCATCAAGAAGCGACCGCAAATGCCGCGCCGCGTCGCCGTTCGCGTCGAACCCCAGATCATCGATGAAGAGTATCGTCGGTCGGGTGTCGCGGCTTAGCATTGCAAAGAGGGCAGGGAGGGTTTGGAGACCGTCGCCGCCGGCTTCAACCAAACGGAGGTCGCATCCCCCCGCCTGAAGCGAGGCCGTTGTCGATTTGACGAGCGCGGACTTGCCTGCGCCGCGCGCGCCCCAGAGCAAAATATCATGGGCACCGTGACCGGCAGAGAGGCGTCGGCCATTTTCGAGAAGTGCATCTTTCTGAGCATCAACGCCGGTTAAAAGATCAAGTTGAATCGGCGAAAACGGATCGACCGCGCAAAGGACATTGTCCGTCCAGCGAAAGGCGTGGGCGGCAACAATATTGTCACGTGTCGAAACCGGCGCAAGCCGGTCTAAGGCGTCTGCGATCCTCGCGAGCAGGGCATTTGTCTTCTCATCCATGGTCCCTCTCTTGCGGGGATTGACGATCAAGTCAAAGCCGTTTGAGCAAGGCGGCAGCGGTTGGCTTGTCTTCAAAGTCCGGCTTGGCAAGGAGCCACTGCGCGGCGGCGCGTGCTTTGCTTTTATTGCCGGTCTT
>JBEGTP010000198.1:0-5819 GCA_041179365.1 Pseudomonadota bacterium | reverse complement strand
CTTTTGCCTGGGAGCTCCTCTTGCGCGGTTTGAGATAGGAATGCTGCTTGGCAAGCTGCTGGAAGCAATGCCAGGCATGACCGCCGTCGACGAGCCGTTGACCTATGCGCCCGTTGTGCTGTTTCGCGGCCCCGAAAAACTGCTTGTCCGGTCGTCATGAGTCTGCGGGCATGAACGACATCGACACCGAGTGGTTCCCACTCAGCTACCCCGAAAAGCGGACGTACAATGAGACTTATGGCTTTGGCGGCAGTCAGGGGATGATCCACGTCGAGGCGATGCTGCTTCGCCCGCGTGGACGCCCGTCCAAGACCTTGTTCTTTTTCATGCATCCTCAAACCTCTATGGACGTCTTGCCAGTGCCGCGCAGTCTGGTTGCAAGGGGCTGCCATGTGATGTGTGCGCGCAACCGCTATTTTAAGAATGACTCGGTTCTGATCTTTGAGAAGGTACTGATCGACTTCGGGGAATGGGTACGCTTCGCCAAGGAAACGCTTGGCTACGAAAAAGTCGTGATCGTCGGCTGGAGCGGGGGCGGGCCGCTGGCGGCTTTCTATCAAGGACAGGCCGAAAAGCCGACGATTACCGATACGCCTTATGGCGATGCGGTGGATGTGGTCGGAGCGCGGCTGATCCCAGGCGATGCAGTTATTTTTCAAGCAGCCAGCGTTTCGCGCGCGCGGATTTTGCTGGAAGCGCTGGACGCGTCGGTTATCAATGAGTTGAACCCTGATGCGCGCGACCCGATTTTTGATCTTTATAATCCGGCATGTGCGATGCGGCCCCCTTATTCGGTTGATTTCATGGCGGATTACCGTGCGGCGCAGCTGGCACGCATGCGGCGGATTACGGCGTGGGTGAAGGACAGCCTTGCCGCGATGAAAGCAAAAGGAGGAAAGGAAATGGAGCGTGGCTTCGTCGTCCACCGAACGATGGCCGATCCGCGCTTTATCGATCCCGCATTTGAACCAAGCGACCGAAGGCCGCAGTGGTGCCTTTCAGGTGATCCAGAAACCGTCAATACGGGGCCCGTTGGTTTCGCGCGCTTTTGCACACTGCGGTCTTGGCTTTCACAATGGTCTATCGACGACAGCCGCGCGGATGCGACCCTCTCATCGCGGTCAATCTCGGTGCCCTTCCTCGCGATTGAAAATACAGCCGATGACGGAGCTCCGCCGGCACATATGAAAGAAGTCTATGGTGCCTGTGCGAGTTCAGATAAGCATTATGTTACCGTGAAGGGGGCCAACCATTATTATGCGGGTCAGCCCGAATTGCTCGATATTGCAAGCGGCGCGACGCTTGATTTCCTGAGGGCGCGGGGGTTGGTGGATTTTTAATGGTCTCTCTTCTCATGCGACACATCATTCGAGCCGCCGCAGCTTGCTCTTCAAAATGATAATCATTCCATCAATTGAGCGCCAAATCTGTCCGGGAGAGGATTTCGAAGGTCGTCTGATAGGCCTGAGGAACTGAGCAGGCTTATCAACTCTGCGAAAAGCGAGTTCCAGCCGATGCGTGCCGGCAATTTCAAAATTGCCTAAGAGCCAGTCTTGCCCAAATCAGAGGATCGTTACGACATTGGTTGCCCAGCCACTTGCCCATTCGGCGGCCACATCCTCGGCGAGCGTTCCGCTCGATGCATCGTGGCGCTCGACTTCGACGAAACGGTGCGCGCCGCAAGCTTGCAACACGGCGTCCCAACGGTCGCTCGCCGCGCAAAAGGTGTCGGCATATGTCATGTCGCCCATGCCGAACACGGCGTAGCGTTTTGACGAGAGATCAGCGCCAGTTTTCAGCGCCTCGAAGAGCGCTTGGCCATTGTCTGGAATTTCGCCGTGGCCATATGTTGAGGAGACGATGACGATCAAGTCATAGGGATCGAACGCGTCAGGTGAAAGGCCGTCCATCAGGTGCGTCTTGCTGGCGATGCCTGCTTTGGCGAGCGCGCCTTCAATTTCTTCGGCACAGATTTGCGCGAGCCCGGTCATGGTTGCAACGAAGAGTCCGATCACCCCACTCGACATTCTGCGCCCTTTCCGAAATATATGACTTCCATCTATTTCCAGTATGCAATATAACTCGTATTCGCAAGAGGGTATGTTTTGACCAATGTGAACAACCGCAGCAGCGCGAATAGTGTCGATGTCGGTGCGCGTATTCGCGCAGCGCGCGCCAAAGCTGGTGTAACACGCAAGCAGCTTGCAGTCGCATCGGGCGCTTCAGAGCGCTATCTGGCGCATCTTGAGGCGGGGACAGGCAATCCCTCGGTTGATATGCTCTCTGCCATTGCAGGCGCGCTTGATATGGCGATGGCCGACTTGCTTCCTCTTGGTGGCGAGCGCGGGGCGCTAGAGCAACACGCGGCAAGCCTCATGCGCCGCTTGCCGAAGGACAAGCTGCAGGGTGCTATCGAATGGATGCAACGTCCGTTGCAGGTTGCCGGTGGCAAGGCCAATCGCATCGCGCTCATTGGCTTGCGGGGGGGCGGAAAATCATCCCTAGGCGCAGCGCTGGCAACGCGCATGAACGCGCCCTTTTTTGAGATTTCGAAAGAGGTGGAGCGGGTCTACGGTGGGGCCATTGGTTTGCTGATCGAAATGAACGGCCAGTCCGCGCTCAGGCGTTACGAAACGGAAGTGTTTGAAACGATCTGCCGCGATCATCCTTCTGCCGTGATCGCCGCTCCAGGTGCCATCGTTGCCGATGGTCCCCTCTACGATTCGCTGCTCACAGCAACGCACAGCATCTGGCTACAGGCCACGCCGCAGGATCATATGGACCGTGTGATCGCACAAGGCGATCTGCGCCCGATTGGGAGTGGGCGGGGTGCGATGGATGACCTGAAAGCGATCCTGGCTTCGCGCGCGCCCGATTATGCCCGGGCTGATGCTAGTCTTAATACTTCGGCGCAGGATTTTGCGCAAACGATAGACAAGCTTGAAGATTTGGTGCGCGCTTTTGCCGCATGAATTATAATGCTTGTTTCGCATGGGTCCCTGCGTTATCCTTCTTCCAAGATTGGTGAAGGAAATTGAAATGGCGACGCAATTGGCTTCGGAGGTTTTGGCACCCGCACTTTTCACCTATGATCGGGATGGGCAGTCCTATCGCCATTGGCAGGTAAATGTGGACGGCCGCATCGCCACAGTCGCGATGAATGTTGATCCCGATGGCGGGCTAGTTTCCGGCTATAAGCTCAAGCTCAACAGCTATGATCTGGGCGTCGATATGGAGCTGTATGACATTGTCCAGCGGCTGCGGTTCGAACAGCCGCAGGTTGGTTGCGTGGTGATGACGAGTGGGCAAGAGCGGATATTCTGTTCGGGCGCGAATATCTACATGCTCGGCACGTCTTCCCACGCCTGGAAGGTCAATTTCTGCAAATTCACCAACGAAACGCGCAACGGGTTTGAAGACTCAAGCGCGAATGGCAGCTTGAAATTCCTAGCGGCGGTCAATGGCACCTGCGCGGGCGGCGGCTACGAAGTGGCGCTGGCTTGTGATGAAATCTTGCTGGTCGATGATCGGTCTTCCGCAGTATCGCTCCCCGAAGTGCCTTTGCTCGCGGTACTCCCCGGCACAGGTGGACTCACCCGGGTGGTCGACAAACGCAAGGTGCGCCGCGACCGCGCCGATGTGTTCTGCACAATGGAAGACGGTGTGCGCGGGCGTCGGGCCAAGGACTGGGGGCTGGTTGACGATATTGCCTCAGGCAGTCGTTGGGCCGAGGCGGTGAAGGCGCGGGCGGATGCGTTGGCTGCCACGTCGGCGCGTCCTGCATCGGGTGAAGGTGTCAAGCTCACCCCGATCAAGCGCGTGATCGACGATGCGGGTTATCATTACCCTCATGTTGAAGTCCGCTTTGATCGCGCGCGGCGTTTCGCGACGATCACAGTCTCCGCGCCAACGGACGCGCCGCCCGCCGACCCCGAAGCCATGCGCGCACAAGGTGTCAATTTCTGGCCACTTGCCGTGGCGCGCGAGTTGGACGACGCAATCCTGATGCTGCGCACCAACGAGGCCGAACTCGGCCTCTGGGTGCTCGAAAGTGAAGGCGATGGCGCAAAGGTGCTGGCCTATGATGCAGCACTGCTCGCAAACAAAGACTATTGGTTCGTGAATGAGGTGATTGGCATGTTGCGGCGCACCTTGTCGCGCCTCGATGTGTCTTCGCGGTCAATGTATGCCGTGATCCGTGCGGGATCGGCCTTTGCGGGAACGCTGGCGGAGATCATGCTCGCGGCGGATCGCCAATATATGCTCGAAATGATCGCCGAACCAGAAAGCGGACCGCAACTGCATTTGGGAGAGGCCAATTTCGGGCTCTATCCGATGTGCAACGGGCTGAACCGCTTGAAATGCCGCTTCCTCGGCGCGCCGGGCACGCTTGATCAGCTGGCCGAACTAAAGGGCGAAGCGATCCCCTCGGGCGAGGCCTATGACCTTGGTTTGGTGACATTCGCGCCTGATGACATCGACTGGGAAGACGAAGTCCGCGTCGCTCTCGATGAGCGCGCTGGACTGTCTCCTGACGCCTGCACGGGGATGGAAGCAAGCCTGCGCTTTGCGGGGCCAGAGACCGTCGCATCGAAAGTCTTTGGGCGGCTTTCCGCCTGGCAGAACTGGATATTCATCCGCCCCAATGCAGTAGGCGAGGGCGGGGCGCTCAAATTGTTCGGCACGGGCACCCGCGCCGATTTCGACAAGCGAAGAGTGTGAGCATTTTCGTCATTGCGAGCGAAGCGCGGCAATCCAGAGTCGCGTGGCCCCGCTGGATTGCTTCGCTTCGCTCGCAATGACGGTTGAGATTTAGGAAAAAGACAATGGCCATCGATTATCAAACCAAAATCCCCAACAATGTCGATCTCTCGACCGATCGTGGCCTCCAGCGCGCGCTTGAACATTGGCAGCCAGCCTTCCTTGATTGGTGGAAGGAGCTTGGCCCCACCCATTATCAGGGCCATGACATCTACCTTCGCACCGCGACGTCAGTTGATGCGCAGGGCTGGGCGACCTTTGGCCATGTGAAAATGCCCGACTATCGCTGGGGCATCTTCCTCGCAGATCGCAAGGAAGAGCGGACGATTGGCTTTGGTGACAATCGCGGCAAGCCGGCATGGCAGCAGGTTCCAGGCGAGTTTCGCTCTACGCTGCGCCGTTTGATTGTGACGCAGGGCGACACCGAGCCTGCTTCGGTCGAGCAGCAGCGGATGCTCGCGCTGACGGCACCGTCGATGTACGACATGCGCAATCTATTTCAGGTCAATGTGGAGGAAGGCCGCCACCTTTGGGCAATGGTCTATCTGCTCCATGCTTATTTCGGACGCGATGGCCGCGAAGAGGCGGAGGAAATGCTGTTTCGTCATTCAGGGGATGTCGATCACCCGCGCATCCTTGGCACATTCAACGAGCCAATTGATGACTGGCTGAGCTTTTTCATGTTCACTTACTTCACCGACCGTGACGGCAAGTATCAGCTCAAGTCGCTGGCCGAGAGCGCGTTCGATCCGCTCGCACGCACTTGCTCCTTCATGCTCACCGAAGAAGCGCACCATATGTTTGTCGGCGAAACGGGCATCACCCGCATCGTCAAACGGACGCTGGAGGAAATGGTCAAGCTCGGCAGTGATGATCCCGAACTCTTGCGCAAAGCGGGTGTGATCGATCTGCCCTTGCTCCAGCGCTATATCAATTTCTGGTATAGCTCAGCACTTGATCTGTTTGGCTCGGAAATCAGCTCGAACGCCGCGAACTATTTCGCCAATGGTCTCAAAGGGCGGCCTGACGAAGGCACGTTTGAGGATCATGATTGTTCT
>JBEGTP010000197.1:0-13324 GCA_041179365.1 Pseudomonadota bacterium | reverse complement strand
GGCGTCACGCCAGAGAAAATCGTCGGCCGCACATAATAGCCGCGGTTAACGTTCGATGGCAGCCCTGTGCCGCCTGCTTCGAGCTTCGCACCTTCGTCAATCCCAGACTGGATAAGTCCTTGGATCTTCTCATATTGCGCTTTGTTGACGACAGGGCCGATATGGCCGCCCTCGGTCAGAGGGTCACCAACTTGCGTGCCTTCGAACATCGCTTTGATAACACCAACCGCTTCAGCCTCCTGATCCTTATGAACCAGAATACGCGCTGGCGAGATGCAGCTTTGGCCAGAATTAACGATGACGCCCGAAACAGTTGGCGGCAACACAGCCTTCAAATCAGAGCCAGGCAATACGAGATTCGGCGATTTTCCGCCCAGTTCCTGATGGACGCGCTTAACGGTATCGGCCGCATTTTTGGCCACGAGAATGCCCGCGCGCGTTGAACCGGTAAAGCTCACCATGTCGACACCGGGGTGCGCAGAGATCGCTGTGCCAACGCCCGGCCCATCGCCCTGGATAAGATTGAAGACACCTGCAGGAACGCCCGCCGCATCAAGAATCTCAGCAAAGATGGCGGCATTGCCGGGGCATTCTTCCGAAGGCTTGAGGATCATCGTGTTTCCAGCTGCGATGCACGGGGCAACTTTAAGCGCGATCTGGTTGATCGGCCAATTCCAAGGCGTAATCAGACCAACGACACCCATGGGCTCATAAACGATTTTCGCCGCGCCCATCTGTTCCTCATACACAAAGCCTTCGAGTGCTGCGATCGTGCCCATGAACGCCCCGATGCCTGCGCCGACTTGCGCCGTGCTGGCAAAGCTTATTGGCGCGCCCATTTCCATCGCCATCGAGCGCGCCAGATCGGGCATGCGCTTTTTATATTCTTCAACAATCCGGCCCATCAGCGCCAGACGCTCTTCGCGCGTTGTTTTGCTAAAGCTTTTGAACGCCGTCCGCGCTGCTTTGACCGCAGCATCAACATCCGCCGCGCTGCCAAGCGTAATTTCCGTGCAGGCTTCTTCAGTCGACGGCGAAATCACTTCGTGCCGTTTCCCGCCGATTGAATCGACCCAAGCGCCGTTGATATATTGCTTGAGATAGCTGTCCATGTTCTTCTCCTAGGGATCGAGGCACGCGGGGGGTCGCGAGTCGTTTGTTAGATTTCGAACGCCCGATGTGGGGCTTTTCCTGCTCAGGTCAAGGGGCGTTGCTTGGGTCAAGCGGGAAACTTGCCTCTTCAAGTGGCGGCGCGACGCGAACAAGCCATCGTCCTAAAAGAAAAAGCGCGAGGCCAATTCCAAAACCCAATCCACTCCACCGCAATATGAAAAAGAGCAGCCCGTATTGGCTTGGCCCGCTCAGCATCATTGCTTCGCGAACGCCCAGTCCGCCGCCGATGAGCCCCACAACAACAGCGCCGCCAAGAATGAGCGCGCCGATGATTTTCAAGAGACTGCCCAAAAGCTGCTGCATCACCCTTCTCTGATTGTTCGCAAATCAACCTTCACCAGTCGGTCGATGAGCGGAATGAGCCAAAACCAGCCGGGCCCTTTGGTGTCGGTAATCCGCCCGAGCCGGAACACAACGCCGCGCTGAAATTCTTGATTGATGCCAAAGGATTTGAGCGCAAGGACCACAGCGATGAAAGTTAAAATGACAGAAAAAGGCGAAAACCCGGCGATCATGTTTCTTCTCCTCGCTGCAAGGCTGAGCATATCAGTGCTGGGCGACAGCGCCTAGTCCTAATGAAAAGGCCCGGGAGCGCGAACCCCCAGGCCTTCCCCATCTTAAAAAGCAGCTGAAAATCAGGCGCTGTAGTACATGTCAAACTCGACGGGCGATGGGGCCATTTCCCACCGCGCGACATCGGCCATTTTAAGCTCAATATAGCTTTCGATTTGATCCTTCGAAAAGACGTCACCTTTCAGCAAATAGTCCTGATCGGCCGCTAGCGAGTCGAGCGCTTCACGAAGGCTTCCGCAAACGGTTGGCACCTGCGCGAGTTCTTCTGGTGGAAGATCGTACAAGTTTTTGTCCATCGCTTCGCCCGGGTGGATCTTGTTCTGGATGCCGTCAAGGCCCGCCATGAAGAGGGCCGCGTAGCAAAGATAAGGATTTGCCATCGCGTCAGGAAAGCGAACCTCAACGCGCTTAGCCTTAGCGCCGGCCCCGTAAGGAATACGGCATGAGGCAGAGCGGTTACGCGCAGAATAGGCCAGCAAAACGGGCGCTTCGTAGCCTGGAACCAAACGCTTGTAGCTGTTGGTTGACGGGTTGGTGAAGGCATTCAAAGACTTGGCATGCTTGATGATGCCGCCGATGAAATAGAGGCACATGTCTGAAAGGCCCGCATAACCATTGCCGGCAAACAGCGGCTGACCCTTTTCCCAGATCGAAAGGTGCGTGTGCATGCCCGAGCCATTATCTTCCTTGATTGGCTTTGGCATGAACGTCGCCGATTTACCGTATGAATTGGCAACCATGTGCACCACATATTTGTAAATCTGCATCCGGTCTGCGGTTTGCGTCAGCGTGCCGAATGTCAGGCCAAGCTCATGCTGTGCGGCTGCCACTTCATGGTGATGCTTGTCGCAAGGCAAACCCATTTCGAGCATGGTCGAGACCATTTCACCGCGAATATCTTGCGCGCTGTCCACCGGCGCTACTGGAAAATATCCACCCTTTGCGCGCGGTCGATGACCAAGGTTGCCAGATTCATATTTCGTGCCTGTGTTGGTCGGCAGCTCGATATCGTCAAGCTTGTAATAGGATGAGTTGTACGTGTTGTCGAAGCGGACGTCGTCAAACATGAAGAACTCGGCTTCGGGACCGACGAACACCGTATCGCCAATTCCGGTTGATTTCAGATAGGCTTCGGCGCGCTTGGCTGTCGAACGTGGATCGCGGACATACAGCTCTCCAGTTGAAGGCTCTACAATGTCGCAGAACACGATCATCATCGGCGTGGCGCTAAACGGATCAACATAAACAGCATCAAGATCAGGCTTCAGGATCATGTCGGATTCGTTGATTGCCTTCCAGCCTTCAATTGAGGATCCGTCAAACATTAAGCCGTCAGTCAGCTCATCTTCGCCAATAACAACTGAGCACATGGTGAGGTGCTGCCACTTACCCTTGGGGTCGGTAAACCGAAGATCAACCCATTCGATCTCCTCGTCTTTGATCTGCTTCAAAATGTCTGCCACTGTGGCCATGTGTCGTCTTCCTTCTTTGCAAGCGTCATGCTGACTGATTTTCAGCATCAACGAATTGGGTTGAACTTAAGTTGGGTTTGCTATGGTCCCTAAAGCGCGTTCAGACTGACGGCTTAGCGAGACCGTCAAATTGCGTCATTGTCCTTTTCGCCCGTTCGGATCCGCAGCGCGCTTTCGACCGGGATCACAAAAATCTTGCCGTCGCCAATCCGCCCGGTTTGTGCGGCGGCGGCAATCGCCTCAACCACGCGCGGCGCTAAGGCATCTTCCACCACCACCTCAAGTTTCACCTTTGGAAGGAAATCGACAACATACTCGGCCCCGCGATAAAGTTCGGTATGCCCCTTTTGCCGGCCGAACCCTTTGGCCTCAGTCACGGTAATCCCGCTGACGCCGACTTCCTGTAAGGCTTCTTTTACATCATCGAGCTTGAACGGCTTGATGATCGCTTCGATCTTTTTCATGAGACTTTGAGACCCCTTGTTTAGCGCTTATTATTCAATAATCATGCCAACACCGAAAGGGCAAGAAAACTGCTCTTCAGCGCCAAGAGGTCGCAAAATTTGTCTATATTTTAGGCATTTTTTATAAATATGCCCAATTTTTAGGCAAATTTGCCAATGTTTTAGGCACAGCTCCGGACTAATTTGAACGACTCGGCCCAATGCTAGGCGGGTCGATCAAGCCCCTTTGGGCTCTTGGTGAAAATCTCAGAGCCGGTTTCGGTAATCCCAATACTATGCTCAAATTGTGCCGAGAGAGAGCGATCGCGCGTGACGGCGGTCCACCCGTCATCAAGAACCTTACAGTCAGCCCGGCCGATATTGATCATAGGCTCGATGGTAAAAAACATGCCGGGCTTTAACTCTGGCCCGGTCCCTGCCTTGCCGGCATGAACGACCTCAGGCGCATCATGAAACAACCGCCCAATCCCATGGCCGCAAAAATCGCGCACGACGCCGTAGCGATTCTTTTCGGCGAAACTCTGAATCGCATGGGCAATATCGCCAAGATGATTGCCGGGCTTAGCCTGCTCAATGCCAAGCATCATTGCCTCGTAAGTCACATCAACAAGCCGCTTTGCCTTGATTGGGACGTCCCCAACCAGATAGGTCCGGTTTGTATCACCGTGCCAGCCATCAACAATCGAGGTAACGTCAACGTTTACAATGTCACCATCGCGCAACGCCTTGGGACTAGGAATGCCGTGGCAAACGACATGATTGATCGACGTGCAGCAACTGTGCGTAAACCCCCGATACCCAAGCGTTGCCGGAATAGCACCGGCGTCGAGTGTCATTTTGCGCACAAGATCATCAATTTCTTCGGTCGTTATACCGGGCGCAATAAAACTGGTGAGCGCATCAAGAATATCGGCTGAAACTCGCCCTGCTTTGCGCATGCCTGCAAAACCATCGGGTCCGTGCAGCTTGATCGCCGACGAGCGGACGTGGAAGGTATCGGCGGTTACGGTTTGATAGTCGGTCATAGGGTCTGCATAGCGCCGTTTGGCGGTATTTGCGAGAGGCAACACATCGCGCTAAGGCGAAGCATGACAAATGAACGCATCTGGACTGCCGCTCTGTGCATCATCGGCGATGAAATCCTCTCCGGCCGGACACAGGACAAGAATGTTGCCCAAATCGCGCTGTGGCTCAACATTCAGGGCATCCGCTTAAAAGAGGTGCGCGTTGTGCCGGATGATATGGACGCGATTGTTGAGGCCGTGAACAGCCTGCGCGCGCGCAACGACTATCTCTTCACCACCGGCGGTATCGGCCCAACGCATGATGACATCACGGTTGACGCCATCGCACAGGCGCTGGGTGTGGGCGTGATCCATCACCCCGAAGCCAGTGAGATGCTCCGACGCTATTATGCTGAGCGCGGCGGGGTCACCGAGGCCCGCCTGCGCATGGCGCGTGTGCCCGAAGGTGCAGACCTCATCCCCAATCGCATGTCAGGCGCGCCGGGCATCAAGCACAGCAATATCTTCATAATGGCGGGCGTGCCGCATATTACAGCCGGGATGCTTGACGCGCTTTCTGGCACGCTCGAAGGTGGCAAGCCTATGCTGTCAACGTCCGTCGGTTGTTGGGTCGCCGAAAGCGAGATTTCCGAAATGCTCGGTGCGACCGAAAAGGCCCACGCAGGTTGCCAGATTGGCAGCTACCCATTTTTTCGCGAAGGGCGCGTGGGATCAAATTTCGTGGTGAGATCGACCGAACAGGAGGCGCTTGACGCCTGCGCGGCGGCACTGGCGGCGGCGCTCAACGCATTGGGCAAAGATACTGTGATGGGCGGCATTTAGGGGCTCGTTATGGAAAAATGCGAGGCCCTGACGCGTGCCCGGTCAATCGGGGCCCAGCCAGTTGGAAGTGGCAGACTTTTTCCAAGCGCTCGCGTGCGATGATTGACGTTGCGGTGCTCAATGAGGGGTGGGATGACGCGGTTGATTGGCCAGGACTGGCTAACCGGGCCACACAGGCGGCGGTGCTCGCCTCTCCCATTGCCCGTCTTGCCGCGCTCCCGACCTCGATTGAAATCGCGATCCGCTTGACAAGTGATGCCGCCGTGCAAGCGCTAAACAAGACCTATCGAGGCAAAGACATGCCGACCAACGTCCTGTCTTTTCCCATGCAAGAAGCGGCCGATTTGCAGGATTGGACCCCGCTAACCACGGAAGAACTATTGGGCGATATCGTCCTCGCGCAAGGTGTTTGTGAAGCGGAGGCAAAGTCTCGCACCATCCCGCTCGAAGCCCATTTTACGCACCTTGTTCTGCACGGAGTTTTGCATTTACTTGGATTTGATCATATCGAGGACGGAGAGGCTGAAGCGATGGAAACACTCGAACGCACCATCCTCCGCGATTTGGAGCTACATGATCCTTATGAGGACTGACACACACCATCATGACTGACGATTCCAGTCTATGGCAGCGCATGCGCGCGCGCCTTTTCGGCGAAACCGAGCCCACGCTTCGTGACCAAATTGAGGACGCGATCGACGAGGCTGATGAAGAAGGCGATACGCCCCCCAAGGGTGATCTTTCGCACGTTGAGCGGCAAATGTTGCGTAACCTTCTGCAATTTGGCCAGCAAACAGTGGGTGATGTTGCGGTGCCGCGCAGCGACATTGTCGCGGTGCCCGATACGATCTCGTTCAAAGATCTGGTTGCAGCCTTTGCCGAAGCCGAACACAGTCGCCTGCCCGTTTACAAGGATAGTCTCGACCACATGGTCGGAATGATCCACATCAAAGATGTCTTTGAGCTTTTGGCCAACGGCAAGAAGCCGCCGCCGTCCATTGCGGGCCTGATCCGCGAGCCCCGTTACGTGCCGCCCTCAATGGGCGTGTTAGATCTCTTGGCCGAAATGCGGAGCACGCGCACGCATTTGGCCATTGTTATCGATGAATATTCAGGCACAGAAGGCCTGATCACGATTGAAGATTTGGTCGAAGAAATCGTCGGCGACATTGAAGACGAACATGATGACGCGCCGGTCGCGCTGCTGACACCGCTCGGCGACGGCAACTGGGAGGCTGACGCCCGCGCTGAGCTCGATGATGTCGCAAAAATGATTGACCCGCGCCTTGGTGATGTTGACGGCGACGTTGATACGCTGGGCGGGCTCGCTTTTGTGCTCGCTGGCCATGTGCCACAGATTGGTGAGATCCTCACGCATGCCTGCGGCTGGCGCCTGGAGATTATTGCGGGCGATGTCCGCCGCGCGACGCGACTTCGCCTCCATGCGCCCGTGCAGCTGGAAGGCACCGAGATTTAGGCCTAAACTCAGCCTCGCTTTGATGATAGCCTTGTCCCAATCACGATAATGATTCGGTCGCGCGAAGCACCCCATAGGGAAGGGCTCTTGTTATGCAGCGACGTTCACGTGTTCCCAATTCAATTGTCGTTTTTGGCATCGTAGCAGCTGCGACTGTGGCGACGAGCCTGACCCACGCGCAAAGTCAGCCCCCTCCCCGCGCGCGCTACGCGATGGACGTTGAGACCTTGTCCGGCATGGCGGGCATGGCCGGACGCGGCGTGGGGGGCGCATTTTCGATGGCGTTTGGCGGTGGCGGCAAAGAGACCCGCATGCTCCATTTGCGGCTCGGGTCTTCGCTTGCGGCAACGGGCGTGCCAAAGGCAGACCATTTCTTTTTGCCTGCGGCAAAACTCGGAAAATCAGTACCCCTCATCTCCCCTGACAAAGTTGAGGGGGAATGGCCCGAAGGGATGGAGCGCCCAAAAGGTCGATTGCTGCTCTATTGGGGCTGCAGCGCGGTCGCAGGCAAAGGCCAGCCCATCGTGATCGACTTTGCCAAGATCGCGGCGGGGCAAATGCCGCCTAACTTATTTTCGGTCCGCGTGCCGCGTGATCCTGGCCCGCTGGCCTCAAACAGCAAAAGCTTTGCCCAATGGCCGTACGGCAAAAACAGCAAACAACCCGGCGGTGGCTCCTCACTCCTTGGCGAGCACCGCATTGCGTCAACTTTCGCACCCGAAATTAAATTCTCGCTGGGGCAAGAGTATATGCAAGGACTTCGGACTGAAACCAGCCTCGGAACAAGCGGCGCCGTGGCAATCAGTTGGGCAGCCATTAACGGCGCGACGGGCTATCACGCGTGGACTTTTGGTATGAAAATGGGTGCTGACGGTAAGCCGCAAGACATGGTGTGGTGGAGCTCTGCTTCGGCGCGTGAATTCGGCGGAGGACTCTGGGATTGGCTGTCGCCCGCCGTCGTGCAGCGCCTGATTGGCCAAAAAATTGTGATGCCACCGAGTCAAACGAGTTGCATTGTTCCGGCTGAGGTGAAAGCCGCCTCGCCTGAGTTCATGCTGGGCAATATCGTTGCTTATGGTCCTGAAGCGAATTTTGCATTCCCGCCGCGCCCCGCAGATAGTCGGACGCCTTGGATTCCCGACTGGACGGCGAAAATCCGGTACCGCGCCATGACATCGTGGATGGTTGGGGCACCAGGCATGCCCGGTGCGGACGGGGGATCATCACAGCCTCAAGAGAAAAAATGCAAACCAAGCCTCGGTGGTCTCATGCGCGGCAAGGCTTGCTGATCAGCCCATCGCGACTATAGCGGCGGTATGGCTCGCGATGAGGGAAGATAATGCTCAGTTGGAAGACGCACGTAAAATTGATCGGCCTGCTGCTTTTGATCGCCCTTGGCGGCGGGCTTTGGTATGCCTTATCAAGTGATGTTGCACAGCAAGATATTGCTGAACTTCAGGGCAAGACCCCAAACCTCAAGGACATGCGGCCACAGATTGTCCCAACAGTAAAAATTGCTGAGATCATAGGGTGGCAGGGATCGGCCGCGCCTAAGGCCGCGCCTGGACTTTCGGTCAAGAGCTTCGCTGACAAGCTTGATCATCCTCGCTGGATGACCGTTCTGCCTAATGGAGACATTCTGGTTGCGGAATCGACCCAACCTGAGCGCCCCACATCAGGGCTTATGGATTGGCTCACGCGCAAGCTCATGTTGAAAGCCAATGGCTCGGCCAAATCGGCCAACCGCATCACTTTGCTGCGCGACGCTGATAAGGACGGCACCGCAGAATATCGCTCGACCTTGCTCAGTGCTGCAAATGGCCTCAATTCGCCCTTCGGCATGGCTTTGATGGGGGACACGCTCTACATCGGGAATACCAACGCCCTGCTCGCCTTTCCTTTCAAAGTGGGACAGACCAGCATTGCCGCGATGGGCGAAAAAATCATCGATCTCCCGGCGGGTGCTCCCAATAACCATTGGACCCGCAACGTCATTGCTGCGCCCAACGGCAAGTCGCTTTACGTCGCTGTAGGGTCGAACAGCAATATCGGCGAAAATGGCATGGAGTCTGAAAAGAACCGTGCGAACATTTTTGAAGTCTTTCCAAAGGACAAGAAGTTCCGCATTTTTGCGGCGGGCATGCGCAACCCTGTTGGTCTTGCGATCAACCCGATCAACAACAGCCTCTGGGCGACGGTGAACGAACGCGATCAGCTCGGCAGCGATGGGCCGCCGGACTATCTCACATGGGTTGGTGAGGGCACCTATTTTGGCTGGCCGTCCTTTTACTGGAGCGGCTACGTCGATAGCCGCGTGGTCGATCCCGATATGAATATGCAGCAATATAGCCGGCGGCCTGACTTTGCCTTGGGCTCACACACAGCCTCGCTTGGCCTTGCCTTTTCAAAAGGGGCAAAGCTTGGGAGCGCCTTTACTCAAGGGGCCTTCATCGGACAGCATGGCTCATGGAACCGCTCTCCGCCTTCGGGCTACAAAGTCATCTTCGTTCCCTTTAATGAACGCGGCTATGCAGAAGGCAAACCTATCGACGTACTGACGGGATTTTTGACGCCCGACGGCAAAGCGCAGGGTCGTCCCGCCGGGGTTGTTGTTGACAGTCAGGGCGCATTGCTGGTCGCTGATGATAGCGGAAACCGGATCTGGCGCGTCGCGCTTTCAAGCGGTAACCCGGTAAAGTAAGGCCCGGGCCTTGGCGGTTGGGATGAGTTTCGCCAAGGTCCGGGCCGACCTGACCGGGGGGCGGTCAGGGGTCTCGAGAAAAACAGAACGTGCAATCAGACCGGCGTGTTGCTGAGTGCCTCAATCTGAAAGTCGAGCACAGCGGCCAGTTGCATCCGCGTTTCAACAGGCAGGCGATCATCACCGACAATCCGCGCACGCGCCGCTTGCAGGCCACCAAGCACGGCAACGCGTTGCGTTTCAGGGTCGTTCGATTCAAGGCCGCAGATGGTGAGCGTGTAGCCCGTCCGTTGTCCATCTCGAACAAATACGGCCTCGGTCTTCAACGCGGAGCCAGCGCCGTCGCAGGGTAAGGCCGCTTCCGCCAGCACGGCTTTTGGTTCAAGCCCGACGGGTGCGGCGCGGGGTGTATCGGCATTTGCCAATGCCTGGTTGATAGCGGGCGCGACAGAGGGCGCTGGCAACGCGGTCGAGACCGCCTTTGGCGCTTGTATTTTCACTGGCACTGAACCCAGCGTCACACCGAACGCTGGCTTTTCCTTATGAGACAGAGACGCGAGGGTGACCGAATGCTGTGGAAGCGTTGGTTCCTTGGGCGGCGCATGCGCTGACTGGTGTAAAGTGGGAAAGGCGGGCCAAGAGGCGGAACTGCGCTTCGCAGTGGCAGAATAATCGCTGCCTGATGCTGTAATCCCCAAACCCGCGACAATCATAACGCCGCTCAACATCAATCCTGCTTGGTGCAGCGGTGCAACGTCGCGCGCGGCAACCAGATAGGCAAGGCGCTCCTTAACGCCGTGCGCGACGCCAATAGGGCACGCCACCATCGGCGTGGTTCCAAGCGCCGACTTCACCAAGGCAGAGCCGTAAACATGATAATCCTCGGGCGGCGCATACCGTAACACGGTGGCATCGCACGCCGCTTCTTGGTCGGCGCGGTAGGCGGCAAATGCAAAATGGGCGAGCGGGTTAAACCAATTGAGCGACAATAAGCCCAGCGCCGCGACGTTTGCTGTCACATCACCCCTCTTGTGGTGCGTCAACTCATGGCCGAGCGCGAGATATTGTTCGCGGTCGCTAAACCGGTCTTCAAAATCAGCCGGAAGCATGACCTTTTTGCCAAAGATGCCAAAGGCAATCGGCGACGCAACCAGCTCCGTTTGGCCGATGGCGATGCCGCCCTGCGCCTCTTTCGGCGTCGCATCGACATTAAGCCGCCGTGAAAAATGCAAATAGCGCGCCATGTGCCATGCAAAAAAGAGCGCTGCTCCGCCGAGCCAGAGCGCCATAACGCCCTCAAAAATGAGGTCCGCGTGACCCGTTATGGTGCCCTCGACAAAAGCCTCTGGCACACGCGCCAAGCCAAACCATTGCCCCGGCAACGGTGGCAAAATCATGCGGAGCGCAGGCAGCAACCAAAGCGCGTAGGCGATACGCGGGCCAAAGGCGCGGGCAACGGGTCGTCTAATAATCAGCACAGTCGCAATCAGCAGGGTGACCGCACCCATCGTTTCGATGATCCAGCCACTCATTGCTTGAGGGCCTTTAACAGCGCTTCAATTTCAGCAATATCTTCGTGGCTCAACGATTCTTGCGCTGCAAACTGCGCGACGAGTGGGCTGAGCTTTCCGCCAAAGAGCCGGTCGACCAACCGACGAGACTCTCCGGCGACCCACGCCTCGCGAGCGATGGCAGGGCAATACAGGAATTTGCGACCTTCGGCTTCCGTGGTGAGCGCGCCCTTTGACACAAGCCGCGCAAGCAGAGTTTTGACTGTGGCGAGGGTCCAGCTTTGACTGCTGGTCAATTGATCAGCAACCTCTTGCGCCGCAAGCGGTGAACGCGTCCAAAGCACTTCCATCACCGCATGTTCAGCATCGCTTATTCGTTCCGCCATGCGAGTCCCTCTACCTGTTTCTATGTCTACAGATGTAGTCGCTAACATGAACGCCAGCTTAACAGGCAGAGGGATCAAGCAAGGCGGTGCCGCTCCTCTGTCGGAAAATTTGACAAATTGGCTTGAGGGTTAACGGTCGTTTACCAGCGTAGGGCCCAGAAATGCGCGCTTGGCGCATATTGGCACGCAGCCTGCATCTCTAAGAGTGTTCCCAAACAAAGCGTTCCCAAATACGCTTCCGGGTGGGTCGGTTGCTTCCCTGGTCTCGCGCCGACCCACCTGTTCCCGCCTCTCATTGCATGAAAACGGTCCCAGCGACGGCATGAGTGGTTATGCACGCCTGCGCGCAACGCGCCTTGCTAACGCGCGATCAATTCCACTTTATCAACCCATTCTGGAAAAAAGCCAGGCTCGCGGGGAGACCAACCTGGCGCCGTTGCAGCGGCTTCGCTGATCGAATGAAGAAGCGCGCGGCGCTGGAGCGGATGGAGATGCGGCAGCGCCGCCGCTGCACAAAACGCAGCTGGCAGCCAAGGGCGCGCGTTGGCCCCAAGCAAGCGCTCATACAAAAACCGGTAGGCCCCAAAGCTTGTGATCCGCGCCTGCGCCAGATCAAAGGCAGTGAGCGTAATAACCTGCCCTATAAAGTCGCTGATGCTCGTTGGCCCAGCGTTATCAGGCACGAGCGAGCGCAGTGCCGTCAAGGCCTCGTAAAAATGGGATTGTTCTCTGATAGCACGGGCTTCGCCCTTATCGCGCGACCACACTTCGATTGCATCAACCCGGCAAAAGGCAACATCGAGCGAGCGCCGGATATAGCGCTGCGCCGCTGGAGAGAAGCTGGCGAACTCCTGCAGTTCTGCAAGAACAAGCGGGCCTTCGGCCCTTTTCATTTGTGTTGTCATAAATGCCCCCACCAAATTGATAAGGTCATCGTGCGCGAATATGGTTAGCAAACGGTTAAGCGAACGCCAAATGTCTTGGAGTTTTGAAACGGAAAGGGCGAACGTGCTGCGCCGCGCCCCTATTTCTGGCTGCGATAGCCCGTGAGGATTCCAAGCACGAAGGACAGAAAGAGCGCCATTTGGACACTATTATTGCCCTCTGGAAGGTCCAGAAACTGGTGCCCAAAGGCATATATGGCAATGAACATCACCATCGCGAGATAGGCCATTTTATCCTCCAAACGTCACTGCGTGATCATGCGGCATTTAGGAAGGGTGACAATGAAGCGTAAACATCGCGTAAACTTGCCATCGTCCTAAGGGACGGGCATAGGCGCTCGCATTCGTCACACTGGAGTCGTTCGCTATGCAAGCCCGCGTTTTCGTCACCCTCAAAAATGGCGTGCTCGATCCGCAGGGAAAGGCGATCCATCATGCGCTTGAAGGGCTCGGCTTTGCCGGCGTCAATGATGTCCGCGCGGGCAAGATGATTGAACTTGATGTCGATGCCAGCGTGACCGATTCCGCTATCGAAGAGATGTGCAAAAAGCTGCTCGCCAATACGGTCATCGAGAACTTCAAGATTGAGCGGGCGTAAAGACCGATGCAAACCGCCGTCATCGTTTTTCCAGGTTCAAACTGCGATCGCGATCTTGCGGTTGCCTTTGAACAAGCAACTGGCAAAAAGCCTCACATGGTCTGGCACCGGGAAACAGAACTGCCCGACGGTGTTGACCTCGTCGGCGTGCCCGGCGGATTTTCCTATGGCGATTATC
>JBEGTP010000196.1:0-3519 GCA_041179365.1 Pseudomonadota bacterium | reverse complement strand
ATTGGAGTTTGAAAGCGGCGCTTAAAAAAGGCCCAGTCGTGCTGTATTTCTACCCCGCGGCTTTCACCCCCGGCTGCACGCTTGAGGCAAATCGCTTTGCAGAAGCGATCCCGGCATTCCGTAAGCTTGGGGCCACGGTCATGGGCATGTCGGTTGACACCATTGATACGCTCAAGCGTTTTTCGTTGACCGAGTGCCGCAAAAAATTCCCCGTCGGCGTCGCGAGCACGGCGACTGTCAAAGACTATGACGTCGCGATTGGCGGCGGTGCGATGTCAAACCGGACAAGCTTTGTGATCACGCCAGACGGAAAAATCATCCACGTCTATTCCAATGGCGATTACCGCGATCATGTTCCGCAAACGCTCAAAGCCCTGCAAGACTGGCACGCGTCGATGGGGCACATGGGGCATCACTAAGTCCCGCATGCCCGCGGTATGCTGCACGCAGACTGAGCGCCGGACCAGCCCAAGAAAGATGGGCGTTGGGTTTGAAACGTCCCGATTTACGCGGAATAGGGCCTATACAGTCCCGGAAATTTCGGAGATCCGGAATACCAAGCGTCGCCTGGTTTATTGGCAAAGCGGCTAGGATTCCTAACCTCTGCGGCAGCGAGCATTTCCTTTTACGTTAGGCTGGCCTTGACCTGACCTTTGGGAACAACTTCAAGACCAGCCCGCCTGCGATCAATTTGCCTATTATCTCCACTCACCCTGTTCCAAATCATTCTGGACGCGGCTTATCGTCGGGACGGGGCCCAAACCAAAAGCCCTTGCAGCCCTCAGTCTTTACCTCGCCGTTCATCTCTTTGCCGCTAAAGCTGATTTCACCTTCGAGATCGATCATCCGAAAATTAGCAGGCTGTTGAACCCATTCAACGCCCTCCAGCCAGAAATTGCCTGCCATTGCCTTTTTGCCGACCATTTTGAAACTACCCGTCACCCCAGCCTGAGTGCGGAAGCGAAAGGTGCCCCAAATGTCGCGGCCATCTTGCGCGAGATCGAGCCAAGCTTCGCTTATCTCGCCGCAGTCGTAGCCGCCGTACCAGCTTCCAGCGATGCCTGCTCCAGCGCGCGCAGCGGGCGAAACCAGACCAAAAAGAAATGCCACGACCAAAGCCACAAACCCAATTTTGTATTGCCGCATCAAAGCTCCCCCACGATCAACATGCGCAGCTTTAAAGAAACGGTCAGGGCAGTATTGGATAAATTTGCGCATTGGCTTTGGGAGACGCGCATAACAATGCGGTGCGAATAGGCCAAAAAGTAACCCTAGCCCTTGGCCCTATAGCGCGCTCGAAAATCGGCTGCGAAAGCGCTAAGGTTGCCTGCTGCAATCGCCTCTCTTAAGCGCTGCATAAGCTGTTGATAAAACCAGAGATTATGCTCAGTCATCAACATCGCACCAAGAATTTCGCCTGATTTGACGAGATGGTGGAGATACGCCTTGCTCCACGGTGCGACGGGCGAGTCTGGATCAATCGGCGTCTGATCTTCAGCGTGTTTTGCGTTGCGGATATTGACGGGGCCATCCCAAGTAAACGCCTGCCCATTGCGGCCTGACCGCGTTGGCAAAACGCAATCAAACATATCGATGCCGCGCTCCACGGCACCCACAATATCATCGGGCTTGCCCACCCCCATCAGGTAGCGCGGCTTATCAAATGGCAGCTGACAGGGCGCATATTCAAGGCAGGCAAACATCGCCTCCTGCCCCTCTCCTACGGCTAAGCCGCCGATTGCATAGCCATCGAAACCAATGTCAATGAGCGCATCGGCTGAGACTTTGCGCAACGCCTCGTCAAGCGACCCTTGCTGTATGCCAAACAGAGCCGCACGCGCCGCATGATCTTCGCCCGCATCAAACCCCTCGCGCGACCGTTTCGCCCAGCGCATCGAGCGCGCCATGGAGTGCGCTGCAGCCTCGCGCGAGACGCCGTTTGCGGGGCATTCATCAAACGCCATGACGATATCTGATCCCAAGCGTCGCTGGATTTCCATCGATCGCTCGGGCGTTAGCAAATGCCGCGCCCCGTCAATATGGCTGGCAAAGCGCACGCCCTCTTCGGTGATTTTACGCAGGCTCGCGAGGCTCATCACCTGATAGCCGCCGCTATCTGTCAATATGGGCCGATCCCACTGCATGAAATGGTGCAGCCCGCCAAGCCGCTCCATCCGCTCATCGCCTGGGCGGAGCATCAAGTGATAGGTATTGCCAAGGATGATGTCCGCCCCAATCGCGCGGACGGTATCGGGCTTCATGGCTTTCACCGTCGCCGCTGTTCCAACGGGCATAAACGCAGGCGTGCGAATGTCGCCGCGCGCCATGCGGATCGTTCCGGTGCGGGCTTTGCCATCCGTGGCGGCAATGGTGAATTCAAATCGGGTCTTCATCGCGAGCGCCTTTAGGGAAGAAGCAGGCTCGCGTCACCATAGGAATAAAATCGGTATCCGCCCGCGATAGCGTGTGCATAGGCCGCTTGCATCCGCGCTTGCCCCATAAGGGCACTCACCAGCATGAAGAGCGTCGACTTTGGCAAATGGAAATTCGTCATCAGGCCATCAATGCCCCGGAAGGTGTAGCCCGGCGTGATGAAAATGGCCGTATCGCCTTCAAACGGCTGGATCTGGCCTAAACCGTCGCAAGCGCTTTCAATGAGGCGGAGCGAAGTTGTGCCGACCGCAATCAACCGCCCGCCGCGCGCACGGACAGCGTTGAGCCGTGCGGCAACTGCCGGTTCGATCCGCCCCCATTCGGCATGCATCTTGTGATCATCAGTATCATCCACCTTGACTGGCAGAAACGTTCCGGCCCCCACATGGAGCGTCAGCGTTTCATGGCCAATGCCTGCGGCTGTTAGGCGTGCGAGCAACTCAGGCGTAAAATGAAGCGCGGCCGTGGGCGCGGCGACAGCGCCTGGTTCTGCTGCAAACATGGTTTGATAATCAGCCTGGTCCCGCGCATCTGTCGGGCGCTTACCCGCGATATAGGGTGGCAAAGGCATCGTTCCTGCGCGCGCGAGCAACAATTCAACGGGCTCGTCTCCGGCAAAGGAAAGCAGGAAGCTGCCATCGTCTCCGCGCGCCGACGCTATCGCACTCACGCTGTCGCCAAAATCGATTGCATCGCCTTCACGCAGCCGCTTGCCGTTGCGGATGAAGGCGCGCCACGCGCGCGCGCCCTCACGCTTATGGAGCGTCGCGCCAATCCGCGCGTTCCCCCGCTTTCCCTCAAGCTGGGCGGGGATCACCCGCGTATCATTAAACACCAAGCAGTCGCCGAGTTGCAGCACGCTTGGGAGATCATAAACGTGCTGATCGTGAGTTGCCCCTTGATCGAGCAACAGCATCCGCGCTGCATCACGCGGCACGACGGGCCTTAACGCGATGCGGTCTTGCGGCAGCTCAAAGTCAAACAGATCAACGCGCATCAGGGCGTTTGCGGTTCGGCCTTCGCAGGGACACTCAGGGCTACGCGCGGCGCATCGGGGCCATCGACTTCGATCCAAGCCCTTACAAT
>JBEGTP010000195.1:0-5091 GCA_041179365.1 Pseudomonadota bacterium | reverse complement strand
AGCCGCCGCACTGCTCCTGCCCCGATCCCCGACGTACCGCCAGTGACGAGCGCCACTTTACCATCTAAACGCTTGCTCATAGAAAACTCTCCTAAATTTGAAATGGCAGGTTTCTCTGCTCATGAAACCTATGCTTTACGCTAAGGTGACGCCCATCGGCTGTTCGTCCATTCTATTCTATAGGATAATAATAAATGAGAGAGTGCCATGAACGCTGAACCACTGCTTTCCCGCTATTCCGAAGGCTTTGATCCGCCCGTGCGCGGTGATGTTATCACGGGGGAGCGCTATTTTTCTAAAGACTATATGGCTTTGGAAACTGAAAATCTCTGGCCGCGCATTTGGCATTTAGGCGGGCTCGTCGCCGAACTGGAAGAAGAAGGCGATTTTGTCCGTCATAATCTGGGCAAAGAATCGGTGATTATGGTGCGGCAAGAGGATGAATCGATCCGCGCCTTTTACAACGCCTGCCCGCACCGGGGAAACCGCCTCGTATTGGGAGATTTGGGCGGTAGCGACCGGATCACCTGTTCGTATCACGGCTGGCAATTTACGCCCGACGGTGTTCTCGCCCATGTCCAAGACGGCGATGATTTTCCGGGCGGTAATCCGTGCGGGAAAGTAACGCTGACCGAAGTGCGATGCGAAACATGGGGCCCGTTCATCTTTTATAGCATGGATGAAAACGCCAAGCCCTTGCTGGAATGGCTCGACCCGTTGCCCGAGCGGCTGAAGGGATATGGCCTCGATAATTGGGTGCGGGTGATGAACCTTTCAGCAGATGCGGATTTCAACTGGAAGATTATTCGCGATAATTTCAATGAAAGCTATCACCTGCCCACCATCCATCCCGAACTTGCTACCTTCATCAATGATGGCCTGCCCGACACACTGTTTGAAATGTACCCCAGTGGCCATAATGCAATGTGGATGAAGGGGCATCAGGCGACAACCCGGGTGGATTATACATCTGGCGAAGTGCCCCCCATTCTGGATGATGTAGCCCGCGCATGGGGCCTGGACCCTGCGGATTATACAGGCCACACGGGCGATATTCGCGCCGACATCGTTAAAGCCAAACGCGCATTGGGGCCAGAACGCGGTTTTACCAACTACCCAGACATGAGCGATCAGCAATTGGTCGATTATTTTCACTGCACGCTGTTTCCAAACCTGACGATCACCATGTCGCCCGAACAGTGCCAGATACTACGCACCGAACCGCATCCAACCGATCCAGAAAAATGCGTATTCCAGCATTGGGTGCTGGTGCCGCCGGTGGCGGGTATGACCGAAGTGATGACGCCGATTGGTATGGTACCGCTCAAGCATGGGGAGCATGTCCATTCGGTTTACGGCGACGGCGTATCATTGGGCTATGTTGCCGATCAGGATTTGAGTATCGGCACAAGCCAGCAAATGGGTCTCAATTCGCGCGGCTTCAAAGGCTGCATCTTGAGCTCCCAAGAAAAACGTGTGCAGCGGTTCCATGAGCTGCTCGACGATCACGTTTACAATCGCATTTGAGAGGACTGACATATGGCTGATATTGACCCCGCACATGATCGACCAGAGCGGACGCATTGGGCAAAATTGATGGAAATCGATTCGCGGCCAACGCCTGATTTCCTAAAGACCGAATCCTATCAGTTTCGTGGGTCAGACCCGTTATCGGTAGAACGCTATACCAGCGAAGACTTCGCCCGCGCCGAACGCGAGAAGATGTGGCCCCATGTCTGGCAATTTGCCGCACGCGAAGAAGATATTCCTGAAGCGGGCGATTATGTCATTTATGACAATGCGGGCCGCTCCTACCTCATCTCACGGCAGGATGATGGCTCGGTTAAGGCCATGCACAATGTCTGCCTCCACCGCGCGCGCAAGCTGCGGTTAGAAGACGGCGTAGCAGACAAATTCACTTGCCCATTCCACGGTTTTTCCTGGAACAAAAATGGCACCTATGATGGCAATCCTTGCGGATGGGATTTTGAACATCTCAAGCCTGAGGACATGAGCCTGCCCGAAGCCGAGATTGCGCGCTGGGCGGGTTACATCTTCCTGCGCGAAGAAAAAGGCGGACCAACGATCGAGGAGTATCTCGCGCCGCTGCCAGATCATTTCAAACGCTGGCGGCATGAAGAATGCACCACCGTCATCTGGGTCGCAAAGGAAGTTCAGGCCAATTGGAAAGCGACGATGGAGGCGTTTATGGAGGCGTGGCACACCGTTGTCACCCATCCGCAGCTCCTGCCGTTTACGGGTGATTGCATCGGTGCCTATTGGACATGGGGCGACAATGTGAACGTCAACCATACCCCCTTCGGCGTCCCCTCCCCGCATCTTGATGTGAGCGGTAAGGATGAACAGTGGATCGTTGATGAGTTCATCAAATATAATGGCCGTTCGGCGGATAATTATGACACTGAGAACCCGATGGCAGTCAAAGTTCCCGAAGGCATGACCGCGCGTGAGGCGCTGGGCGCGGCTATGCGCAATGCCTATACCGAGTCTACCGGATACGATCATGAACATGCGACAGACGCGGAATTGCTCGACGGATTGGTGTATAACGTGTTCCCCAACTTTGCGCCTTGGGGCGGTTATATGCCCAACATCGTCTATCGTTTCCGTCCTGGGCAAACGCCCGACACCTGCCTGATGGAAGTCCGCATCCTCGCCCGCGTAAAGAAAGGAGAACCCATCCCGCGCGGTGTGCCGATGAAGTTGCTCAGCCCCGACGAGAAATGGACCGCCGCCCCTGAACTGGGCATTTTGGGTGACGTGTTTGAACAGGATATGGAGAATCTGCCCTTCGTCCAGCAAGGGATGCACGCATCAAAAACTGGCATGATCCAGCTCGCCAATTATCAGGAAATCCGCATCCGGCATTTCCACGATACGATGGATAAATATCTAGCGGAATGAGCATTTCGTCGGGAGATTGTTAGTGGACACCGAAAACGCGCGCGCCGCATTGGTTCGAGATTGGGCGATGGACGCCGACCCGGATGCGGCTGTTTGTCCGTTTCGCGCCGGGGCCAAACTGCACGATGGCCCCGATGTCTTTTTCAAAGGCGGAGAGGGGCATGTGCGTGCTTCGGGATTGGGCGGCAACTGGGTCGTCACGCGCCATGCGCTGCAAGAGGAGGTTTTGCTCGATCCGAAGCGATTTTCCAGCCATCTTTCAATCGGATTTTCGCGGCTGATCGGTGATGATTGGCCCCTGGTGCCGCTAGAGCTCGATCCGCCAGAACACGCGCTTTACCGCAAACTTATCGCCCCTTGGTTTACGATGGCGAAGGCGCGAGCAATGCAGGAGGAAATTCACGCGCTCGCAGAAAAATTGATCGATGATCTTGGTGGCAATCAAGAATGTGATTTTATGGATGCCTTTGGCCGCCCCTATCCCGTTACCGTATTTATGCGGATGATGGATTTGCCAATGGAAGAAATGCCTACATTCCTGAGCTGGGCAGATGATGTCCTGCGCGGCGCGACAATGGAGACGCGGGGCAGCGCGGCACAGGCGATCAAAGATTATCTTCTGAATGTGATTGCGCAGCGGCGGGCACAGCCGGGCGATGATATAGTGAGTTATTTTATTACGACCCCGGTGGATGGCGCAGAAATTCCACCCGACAGGCTCCTCGGCCTGTGTTTTATGATCTTCATTGGCGGGCTAGATACGGTCGCGTCATCGCTCGGGTTTATCTTCCGTGAACTCGCCTTGCGGCCTGAATTGCAAGCGCAATTACGTGCTGATCCCGCCCTGATCCCTGCGGCGACAGATGAATTTATCCGGGCCTTTGGCGTGGTCACCACCTTCCGCTACGCCACGCAAGACATGGATTTTCACGGCGCGCCAATCCGGAAAGGTGAACTCATCGAACTACCACTCGGCCTTGCATCACGTGATGACCGTATGCACGATACGCCGCACGACATTGACTTCGGGCGCAAGGGCAAACGAACGCTCACGCTCTCAACAGGCCCGCACACATGCGCTGGGATGCACTTGGCGCGCACCGAAATACGCATCGCTCTTGAGGTATGGATGAAGCGGATGCCCGTGCTGCGGCTCGCTCCTGATGTTAAGATTAAAACCATGACGGAAAGTGTCTGGGCTTTGGAAAATCTTCCTCTGCTTTGGGCTTAAAACACCAAATTTCAAAAATTGCGGATCCGCAAAGATACCTAAAAAGGAAAGCACATGACCGCCGCCACTATAGAACCCCCTCATCCACCTCGTATCAACTGCGTCCTTATTTGCGGCGGTGTATGGCATGATATGGATTTTGCGCGGCTGGAATTGCTTAAACTTCTTTCCGCCGATCCCGCCATCCGCACCCGCGTGTTTGAAGATTATGAGAATACCGCAGCGATCGAAGCTGCGGATATGATAATCACCTATACCTGCGACGTTACGCCCTCGCTGACCGCACAGGAAGCGCTGAAGGCGTGGCTAACAAAGGGTGGGCGTTGGTATGCGTTGCACGGCACCAATTCGGTGCTCCGCTTGCTGGAGGACGGTCCCAATGCGGGCCTATGGGATGCCCCGCGCTGGGCCCCTTTGATGATGGATATGTTAGGCTCGCAGTTTATCTCGCACCCGCCGATTGCGCCTTATACGGTAACGGTTGCAGACCACTTGCACCCCTTGGTCGCCGGAGTAGAACCGTTTGAAACCACAGACGAGCTATATCATTTGGAAACCCACGGTGACCTTCATGTCCTGCTTGAAACCGACTGCAAGGAACCTGGCACTGGTTTTGTCGAAGCCGCCGACGCGCTGGGAACGCAGCCGGTATTTTATATCAAGTCACATGGCGAAGGCGCGGTTCTTTACTTAACTCTTGGCCATTGCCGTGGCCATTATGACCTGCAACCAATGCTGGATTGGTGGCCTACTGTTGATCGTTGCGCGTGGGATTTGCCGGTATTTTATGATCTATTAAATCGCGGTATCGATTGGGTCAAACCTAACTAGGGCGTGTTGACATTCAAAGTATAAACATTTTATCATATACTTCGTCATTCCCGCGCAGGCGGGAACCCATCACCTGATTTTGAGTTTTATATTGAGGTTGCTTA
>JBEGTP010000194.1:0-3671 GCA_041179365.1 Pseudomonadota bacterium | reverse complement strand
GCGGTTTCCGCTGGTGGATGGGCAGGGCAATTTTGGCAATATCGACGGCGATAATGCGGCGGCCTATCGCTATACCGAGGCACGGCTCACGGCGTCGGCGATTGAGCTTATGGCGGGGCTTGATGACGGCACAGTCGATTACCGGCCGACGTATAACGGCGAAGACGAAGAGCCAGAGATTTTTCCCGGTCTCTTCCCGAATCTCCTCGCCAATGGCGCAAGCGGCATTGCAGTCGGCATGGCGACAAGCATTCCGCCACACAATGTCTCAGAAATTATCGATGCCGCGATCCATGTGATTGAAAACCCACATTGTGAGGATGGTGCGCTCCTCCAATTTGTGCAGGGCCCTGATCTTCCAACCGGCGGGCAGATTGTCGATAGTCCGCAGGCGATTGCCGAGGCTTACCGCACCGGGCGCGGATCGTTTCGCGTGCGCGCAACATGGAGCATCGAAGATCTGGGGCGCGGCACTTGGGTCGTCGTGGTCACTGAAATCCCGTATCAAGTGCAAAAGGGCAAGCTCATTGAGCAGATCGCGCAACTGATCGCGGATAAAAAGCTCCCGATTCTGGCCGATGTGCGTGACGAATCAGATGAAGCGATCCGGCTGGTGATCGAACCTAAGAGCCGCGCTGTTGATCCCGATGTTTTGATGGAAAGCCTCTATAAGCTCACCGAGCTTGAGAATAAATTTCCGCTCAACCTCAATGTGCTTGACGCTGATCGCACACCGCGCGTGATGGGCCTTAAGGAAGTGCTGGTCCGCTGGCTCCGTCATCAAATCGAAGTGCTGATCCGCCGCGCGAAGCACAGGCTCGGCAAGATTGACGACCGCGTTGAGCTGCTCGATGGCTATATCATCGCCTATCTCAACCTTGACCGGATCATCGAGATTATCCGCACAGAAGATGAGCCCAAGCCCGTGATGATGGCCGAGTTTAACCTGAATGACCGGCAGGCCGAAGCCATCCTCAACATGCGCTTGCGGTCTTTGCGGCGGCTTGAGGAGATGGAGCTCCGCACCGAGCGCGATAAGCTGGCCGCCGAACGCGAAGAGCTTGTGCTGCTGATCGAAAGCCCGGCGCGCCAAAAAACCCGCCTGCGCAAAGACCTGACCGCGCTGCGGGATCGCTATGGCCCCGCAACACCGCTTGGTAGGCGGCGGACCCGCGTAACCGAAGCAGCGCCTGCGAAGGACATTCCGCTTGAGGCGATGATCGAGCGTGAGCCGATCACCATCATTCTCTCGCAGCGCGGGTGGATCCGCGCGATGAAGGGCCATGTCGCGCTTGATGCCGCCGACGCGCTCAAATTCAAAGAGGGCGACGGGCCGAGCCATTCCTTCCACGCGCAGACGACCGACAAGATCATCCTCTCCGCAGCCGATGGTCGCTTCTTTACCATTGGCGCTGACAAGCTGCCCGGCGGGCGCGGCTTTGGCGAACCGGTGCGCCTGATGATCGATCTTTCCGACGGCACGGCGATCCTCAATCTCTTTCCAGCGAGCTCCGCCGCCCGGCTGCTGCTTGCCGCGTCAGACGGCAAAGGCTTTGTCGCGAAGATCGAAGATATTATCGCAGAAACGCGCAAAGGCCGTCAGGTCGTCAACCTGCGTGAAGGCGCCAAGCTTACGACCGTCCGGCGCATCGCCGCCGCGCATGATTATGTCGCCGCGATTGGCGATAATCGCAAACTTGTTGTCTTCCCGTTGAACGAACTGCCTGAAATGGGGCGCGGCCAAGGCGTATCAATCCAGAAATATAAGGATGGTGGTTTGTCTGACGCGAAGACCTTCACGTTTGAAGAAGGCCTAAGCTGGGCGATGGGCGGCGATACGGGGCGGACCCGCACCGAAACCGACCTGACACCGTGGCGCGTCGCACGCGGTGCCGCAGGCCGCATGCCCCCGGTCGGTTTCCCGCGCGACAATCGCTTCGGATAATTACCGCGCGATGACCGCGTCAGCAATGGCGCTCACACGGCCTGCGTCTGGAAAGCCTTCGGCCACCCACTGGTGCTCGACCACACTCAAGATCCGCGCGACCTCTGGCCCTGCCAACACGCCGCGCGCGACAATCGCGCCGCCTGTCAGCGGGAAGATCGGCGAAACCCAATTGGCAAGCGCGTTCGCATCGCCTTCGCCGAGCAGAAGGCGGTCAACCGCCCGCTCCTTGCCAAGCCAATAGGCCAACGCTTCTGGGTTTAGTTGATCCGACGTCACGCGCGCCGCCGCCGTGTTCAACCGCTTGCGCTGCGCCCTTGAGAGTTTGAGGCGAGCAGAAACCTCGTCTGCACAGCGCGGGTCTGCCGGCAGAAGGCTCGCGAGCCGACGCACGGGATCGCCGCCGCACTCAGCCTCACGGGGGATGAGCCTTGCAAGGGGTGCTGCCGCAACAATCTCGGGCAGAACAGGCGCAAAAATGCCGTGCGCAATCATGAGTGCAACAATCGGCGCAGGATCAGCGAGCGCCAAGATTTTGAGCAGTTCATCAGCAATGCGTTCGCGCGAAAGCGCCATCAAGTCATTCGCGCGCGCAGCACACGCTGCGAGTCCTTCTGGATCAGGCGCGGCTTTGCCAAAGCGCGCATGAAAACGAAAGAAGCGCAGAATCCGCAGGTGATCTTCGGCGATCCGGGCCAGCGGCGGGCCGATAAAACGAACGATGCCGGCCGCTAGGTCATCAACACCGCCAAAATAGTCAGTCACAGCGCCGGTTTCAGGATCAGCATAGAGCGCGTTAATCGTGAAATCGCGGCGCGCGGCATCTTCGCGCCAGTCGTCGGTATACGCAATTGTGGCGCGGCGTCCGTCGGTTGCGACATCACGGCGGAGCGTGGTGATCTCAACCGTCTCGCCTTGCGCAACGGCGGTGACTGTGCCGTGATCAAGCCCTGTTGGGATCACCTTGATGCCTGCACCTTCAAGCTGCGCCATAACCTCGGCAGGCGGCAGAGGGGTCGCAAGGTCAATGTCAGTTGCGCTTTGCCCCGCCATCGCATCGCGCACACAGCCCCCGACAAAGCGCGCCGCGCCAAGAGCTGCGACAATCGCCGCGACGCCGGGTCCGTGTTCAATCTTGACGCGCGCCGCTGTTTTCACCACGCAAGTCGCCTCGAAAGATTGACAAGCATGGCGGCCGTCGCGCCCCAAATGCGCCTTTCGCGCCAAGTGATCTCAAAAAACTGCCGCTTCCGCCCCTCGTGCTCAAGCGCTTGAACTCTGTGGTTTGCGGGGTCGAGTAAAAAGGCGAGCGGCACCTCAAATATAGCATCGACCTCGCCGACGCTTGCACGGTAAGCCACGTCGGGCGGCACCACGCCAATGACCGGCGTTACGGCAAAGCCCGTAATCGTGCTGTAGGTGTCTGTTTCACCAATGACATGAACCAGATGCGGGGCGAGGGCAATTTCCTCATGCGCTTCGCGCAACGCGGCAGCAACAATGCCAGCATCTTCGGGATCAACCCGCCCACCGGGAAAGGCAATCTGGCCGGCGTGATTGCGCATCGTTTCAGGGCGCTGCGTGAGGATGATCCCGGGGAGCGCGCGGTCGGTGACCGCAATCAGCACGGCAGCAGGCACGGGCGCGCGCGTAGGATCATTCAAATGGCCGTCACTCGGCCACAAATCCACATCGCGGGCGTGTCCCGCTGTCAGCGCCGCGCGCA
>JBEGTP010000193.1:0-5984 GCA_041179365.1 Pseudomonadota bacterium | reverse complement strand
GCCAAAACCTGATCCGTGACATCGAGAATTGGCTGACTCGACCGATATGATTTGCTGAGCGAGAGCCGGTGCAATATCTGCTCCGCGCCCCTTGCAAGGTCTTCAAAGTGCTTTGTCGCGCGCTCAAATTCGCGCGGATCCGTCCCTTGGAAACCGAAGATGGCCTGTTTGAAATCACCGACTGCAAAGATCGTGCGCCCGACCGATCCCGGCTTCGCGCCCGAGCCCGCAAAGAAGTCACCAGCCAAGGCTTTGACAATTTCCCATTGATCAACATTGGTGTCTTGCGCTTCATCGACAAGAATGTGATCGACCGATTGATCGAGCTTGAATTTGATCCACTCGCCAATGCCGGGTGCCGCCAGCAAAAGCACGGTGTGCCGAATAAGATCGTTGAAATCGACAACGCCCGCCGCACGTTTTGCGTCTGCATAGCACCGCGCATAGGCTTGACCGATCAAAAGGGCATCAGCAATAAACGTCGCCATCTCCGCGAGGCGACGGAGTTGTACCAGCCCTGAAAAATGGCAAAATTGCGCTTCGGCAAGCGCTGGATAGTCATCATCTTGTGGTGCCTGATTTTTCGCAAAAGATGTGATTTTTCCATCGGCTGTCGACCATACACGGTGGATGAGCGTAAGGTTTTGCATCCGTTCGTCTACGGATAAGGCAAGCCAGCTTTGAATGGCCGCAATTTTTTTTCGGGCGGTCGCTGTGCCCCAAGCTTCGTTAAGGGCAATGATTTGTGCCAAGCCGTCGGCATCAAAGCCCGCTTCCGAGCAGCCGTTGCGTATGATTTCTTCAACGTCGACTTCATTAAGGCCTAGCCAGGCGCGAACTTTGGCAGCGACGCCGGGACCAATCGCTTCGATCGCCTCTGGTCGATATGCACATTCGCGCAGGAAGCTTCGCGCAACGCCATCCGAAAGCTGTTTTACCATGGCGTAGAGACGATTGAGATCGCCATCTCGGCGGTCGCGCGCGAAGCCTTCAACTAAGTCGGAGAGTGCTTGTGCTGCAAGCTGCTCTTCTTCGCGTCCTTCAATCGGCCTAAATCCTGGAGGGAGACCCGCTTCAGCCGGAAAACTAGCAAGCAGCGTTTGGCAAAAACTGTGGATGGTCTGAATGCGCAGGCCCGACCCCCGGGCATCAAGCACTTTGGCAAAGAGTGTCCGCGCCTTGGCTTGAGCGTCCGGGCTGTAATCTTCGCCCAGATTTTTGAGGTCTGTCGCGAGCAGCGGACCATCCATTGTCACCCAGCCACCGAGCCGCTCATGGATCCGATCCGCCATTTCGGCAGCGCCCGCTTTGGTGAAGGTTAAACACAAGAGCGATTCTGGGCTCACAGTCTTCAGCAAAAGGCGAAGAACGCGCGCAGAGAGGACTTGCGTTTTTCCAGTCCCCGCAGAGGCTGACAAACGAATTTGCTGTGCAGGATCCGATGCAATCGCCTGCGTATCTGCCAATAATGGTAGAGTTGAAAGTCTGCGCTTTTTAGCCATCGCGGCCCTGCCACTCGTCATAGCGCATCAGCTGATCAAATTCTGAGTACGCGCGCTCAGGATGAAGTTTTGCTGTAAATGGTGCTTCGCCTAGCAGCCACTTCGCAACTGCCGCTTCGAAATGGTCTGTCATTTTAGCGACAAAATGCGCGGGATCAGATTTGCTTTTTCCCTTCCCCTCCGTTGGCGAATGGAACCGGCCATAAGGGCGACCTTTTACTCGCGTTTGGGACCAATATTCAAAAACCGAAGATTGTCCTGCCACGCCTGCGAAACTCCCTGCATCGGCTAACAGACCTATCAATCCGAGTTGTAGAGCAAAGCCTTGCAGCACTTGAGCATCTGACGGTGGCTCGCCTGTTTTATAGTCAATAATGGCGAGGGAACCATCTGGGAGCACATCGATCCGGTCGGCCCGCCCTGTGAGGGTGACGCCGCGAATATCGAGCGCCCCCTTGACCTCCATTGCCAAAGGCATTCGCCCTTGCGACCGCAACTCTGCCATGCGATTTTCAAATGTTTCTGCGGCTTCATCAAAGCGCGGCTGCCACATCGCACGAACGACCGGGTGTAACCCTGACTGATCAAATGCTGTGTTGAGACGCGCTTTGAGCGCGCCGTCCGCAAATCCATCCTCCTCACCCCATTTGTGCAGTACATCATGCAGGAAACTTCCACGCCAGCGCGCGTCTGGTTCTTCTCCGGGGGCATTGAGCGCCGAGAGTTTAAGCATTTTTTTGGCGTAAAAACTGTAGGGATCAGCTTTTAAGCCATCAACCTCGGTCACCGAAATACAGAGCGGGCGTTCACCGCTCGGAGGCGTCGGCTTGGGCCTAGCCGCCCGGTTACTGTCAGCATGATCAATCTGCCGCGCGAGTAAATCATACCGCAACGAGGGCGCGTCAAATCCATCGGCAAATGTTTCAAGGCGCAGCCAAAACCGCGATGCGATTGCAGGAGAGCGTGTGTCCCGCTTTGTGCGTGTGAGAAGCACCTCTTTTGCCCCCAGCGCGCTAACCAGATCATGCGCCGAAAGGCCTATCCGCCTCTCGAGGCTCGGCAGGTTAAGCTGGCGGCGAATTGCCGGGGCAAGCCAAGGGTCTGGGCTCGGCATTTGCGGCCAGACCGTTTCATTGAGCCCACCCAAAACCATAAGATCAGCCGTCTGAAGTTTTGCCTCAAGCAAGCCCCAGATGAAGAGCCTTGGATGTCCGCCGCGCGCAGGGCGGATCGCCAGCGCGTCCAGTTGGTCACGCAGCAAATGGGGTAGCGAGGCAATAGAAACATCTTGTGGCCCCTCCGCCGCTTGCGCTTCGAGGCTTGCAATAAGATCTGCTGCCGCGCGGCCATCTTCTCCAGCCCAGACGGCGTCGCCTGCAAGCGCTGACGCTGTGTCACGAAGCGCTGCAATAAAGAGCGCAATTGTCGGGGTATTGCGCGCAATCGCCTCAAGCGGCCCGAGGAGACCCTCAGCGACAGGCCACCAAGCGCGAGCAGCCTCGCGTGTCTCCCGCCCCCGCTCATCGCCAGCCGCCAAATGTGCAGTCGTTCCTGCAAGATGCGGCGCAGCACGAGGGCCACGCAAAGCGAGGTCAAGCTTTCGAACGCCGTCAAGCCAAACAGGCCTGTCACTGCCCACCGTCACAAGTGGGTGCTTAAGCAACGTCAAAAGTGATACGGGCGAAAATTGGTCCGCTGCGGCGTTCGCAAGCGCCAAAAGCAGGGTGCCAGGCGGTGTCGCTGATAGCGGCTTCCCTGCTGAATCATCGGCCTCGACAGACCAACGCTTCAGATGCGCCGAAACACGCCGCGCTAGCGCACGGTCAGGCGTTACAAGCGCTGCCGTCTTCCCTGGTGTTTCAAGCGTTGCTCTCAAAGCCAGCGCGATTGTCTGCGCTTCCTCAGCAGGCGTCGATACTTCCAGCGCGTGAACGCCTTTCAATCGCCGCTGGGCGGGCTCCAGATGCGCCCATTCCTGTGTAAATTTTGCCGGGTCCATCGCGCGCGATATGGCTTCGCCTCGCGCTGTACCGTCCTTTGTGCGCGCCCCCCCGGACCATAATTGGACGTCATTTCTCGTGAAACCCATGGCATCAATTAAGAGCCGCAAATGGAATTGGGGATGGGATTCTGTGCGCGACGGCGGATCTAAGCTGAGGAGGGAGTCCCAAGCGGCCTCTTTCATTCCAAAATCAAGCCCGGCGAGCACAATTTGGCCGCGCTCCATGCGCGCGATAACTTTTAAGAGATCGGCAATGGCTGGCGCGGTCGTGCTAATGCCAGCGGCAATGACAAACCCCTTGGGCGGAACCAATCGCCATCCGTCAGCAAGCCTATCGAGTTGCCGGTTACGCCGATCCGCGAGATCAATCGTGCCGCGCTTCGCGAGCTCTTGGGGCCATTCATCAATAATAACGCTCAGCAATGTGAGCGATTCAGCCCAATATTGCGAGAGATCACCGTCATCGATATCTCGCAGGTCGGACGAGGATTTTCTCTCGATTGTCAGTTGATCAATCACGCGGCCAAGCTCTGCGGCCAAGCGCATCGCTTGCGCGCCGTCGAGCCGCCCCATACGTTCGACGGGGATTATTTGCTGCAATTTACGCGCGAGGATCATCTGCCGTTGCAGTGGATCGATCGCAGGCGGAATTTGCGCGCCGTCCATAAAATCAAGCGCTGCGCCGATGTTTTCTCCAAGATCAGGATCTCCAATCGGCACCAGCCTTGGGAGCAATAATCCTTTCGCACTTCGCCGAACAAAGGCATCTTGCAGGGCAAGTGCAGCCCTATTGTTTGGAACGAGTATGAGCCCTTGCGCCATCTCCAAACGGTCATCACCGAATTGTTTGAGGACACCATCAACAAGCGCGTCAGAAAAAGCCAAATCAGGCGGTATCGAAAAAACGGCAGGGTCGAGCCGCTTAGACATTAGCGAGATATGCCTCAGTCGCGTCAATCGCCTCTGGATATCCGACATCAAACCAAAGGCCTTTATGCGCCACGCCAAAGCACCGGCCCTGCGCGATGGCTCGGTCCCAAAAGACATTCGTCGAAAATACGTCTGCGGGTGGATCGGTGATCAGCGACTTTGCAATCATTTGAATCCCGGTCCAAACGAACGGCGCTGTCGTGCCGGGTATTCGTCGCGACAATTGGCCCGTCGCGTTCCTCTCGAAGTCACCTTGACCTTGTGAATTATGAGCCTGCTCTGTCGGTACGACGAGCATTAAAACGTCCATGGTCGCGCTGTCCCAGGCTTTGGCAAGACGTTCAAGCGCGTTGCTAGCTCCATCAGTCCACCAATTGTCTGCGTTGACGCAAAGAAAGGGGTCGTCAGGGATCAGCTGCCTTGCTTTGACGAGCCCACCTCCTGTGTCGCGCAGCAAAGCGCGCTCGTTTGAGATGACAACATCAAAATCGCGTGCCTTCGCTGCAAGATGGGCTTCAACCTGATCCGCAAGATAATGAACATTGACAACAATGCGACCAATGCCGGCGGCGCGCAGATGATCAAGAACATGGTCGATCAGCGTTGTTCCGGCAATCGAGACGAGTGGTTTCGGTTTTGTGGCTGTGAGCGGCATCATGCGCGTGCCCTTCCCCGCCGCCATGATCATCGCTGTTCCGGGCACTAACACGCGCCGGGCGAGAGCCAAAATGAGGTTCGCTTTTCCTGCGGTACATTTTGAGCGAACCAGTCGCGCACCGGCTCCAAGCCCGGCTGCGCTAAATCACGCTCAAGCAATCCCCACATCCGCGGCTGGAAACTGGTGTAGTGAGGCTTCTCGTCGCGCTTCCAAAGCCGGGTAAACACTCCCAAGATACGCGTGTTACGCTGCGCGCCAAGGGCCCAATACGCCGCCTCAAAAGCCGCATTCTGGCCCGTTTTATTCATATAACGGTCTAGCAGTTCTCGCTCAACGGACGGCGAAACGTCGCGTCGCGCATCTTCGAGCATCGACACCAAATCATAGGCTGGATGGCCAACGAGAGCATCCTGAAAGTCGAGCAGGCCAAAGCGCGCATGCCCATTTGCACCCTCAATCAGCATGATATTTTCAGCGTGATAGTCGCGAAGTTCGGTTACACTCTGCCCCAAAGCATCAATCGGCTCAAGAACAGCCCGCCAAGCAGCTTGAAACCCAGCTTTGTCAACGTCGATCCCAACCGTCGGACAATACCATTCGGTAAACAGGTCAACCTCGTTCAACCATTGATCCAGACCATGCGTTTTTAGGCCCGCTGGTGGCGCATGGCGATGGAGTTCAATCAGGACATCGACAACGCCGGTATAAATCTCAAGCTCGCTGTGCGGGGTTACGTCAACGGTCTCACGCATCCGTGTCGACCCGAAATCTTCAATCAGCAAAAGCCCCTGTTCCAGATCACGCGCAAGAATTTTCGGCGCAGAAAGCCCAATGCCAGTTAGATATTCAGCAACATGGATGAAAGGGCGCGGATCTTCGTGCTGCGGCGGCG
>JBEGTP010000192.1:0-12171 GCA_041179365.1 Pseudomonadota bacterium | reverse complement strand
AACAATGTTTTCACCAGGTCAGCGCCGCGCTCTGCCATACGGTTGGCAAGATCGGCGACGGTGATCGCTTCGGGCACTTGCACGTCGCGGACTTGTTTGACCGTTGGTCCGCCAGCTTGGTGAGACCGCTTATCCTTCTCGCGGGCGCGCCGCAAGGCCGCGAGCGAGCGCGTACGGGCATTATCGCCGTCATCAAGCGCCTTCGTGACCGTCAGCTTACCCGATTGGCGGCGATCATCGCCCCCCATTTTGCTCCGTGGCGGACGTGGCGGAATTTCGGGCCGACGAACGGGTTGAAAACCACCAGGACGACGCGGACGTTCTTCCTCAACGGCGGCCACTGCTGCGCCATCGGCGGAAGCAGCGGGTGCAGGTGCCGCTTCCGCGACAGGTGCGGTTGGGCTCACCGCGACGTCTTGCTGAACGTCTGGCGTTTCAGCTGGAGCATCGTCGGCTTTGCGGTTTTCCTCAGCGCGACGTTTTTCGTCTTGTGAGGTCGATTTCTTTGCCACATCTTCCCGGCGACGCGCGTCTTCTAACGCATTCAAACGTGCTTCTTCTGCTTCGCGCAGCAGTTTAGCCTGCGTTTCCTGCCTCGTGAGCAGCGGCTCGGTTGGCCTTGGAGCGGGAGCCGGTGGCGGCGGAGGCGGTGGCGGCGGAGGTGCCGCCTCAGGCTGGCGCGCCTCAACGATTGGCGCGGCCTCAGCTTCGCCGGGCTTCCCAAGGATGCGGCGACGCTTCACTTCCACAACAACGGTATTTTGCCGTCCGTGACTGAAGCTCTGCTTAACTTGGCCGGTTTCCACCGTGCGCTTGATACCAAGCGGCGCGCGCATGCCCAGCTTTGGTTTCTCGTTCTCGCTCATTGCCCTAACCCAACTTCCTCAACATGTTCATGCGCGCCGTCCCCGTGGACGGTTGTGCGCGATTCCGCAAGTGTACGGCTTGTCGCTCGCCCAATAAAATGGTGCCAGCGGTCAACGACTTCGGCGATGCGAAGCGCAGCCTTGTCATCGGTGATCGCCATATGGACGACATTCTCTCGGCCCAGTGCCGCACTCAGCTGGCCGCGATCAGCCGCCAATACCAATCCGCGGCGACCCGAGCCTTCTTCTTCATTGCCAACGCGCCACGCCTGATCGAGTTTACTGTTGCCGTCTTCGCCCGCATCTGCCGCGTGGAGAAGAAGCCGCACGGAGCCGCGCCGCGCCGCTTCAGCAATTCGGTCTGACCCGGTTAAGAGCGTGCCACCCCGGGCTTCAAGGCCTAAGCGATCAAGCGCAGTCCGTTCAAGTGCCGCCTCTGTTCGCGCAGCAAGATCATCAGGCACCGTGACCGGGCCCTTGAATGCCCGCGACAAGGCACCCTTTAGCTTCCCTTTGGTGATCGCCACCTCAAGCTGGCTCCGCTCAACGCCAATCCACGCGCCGCGCCCTGGGGCACGCGCACGCACATCGGGCGCGACCACGCCGTCAGGATCAAGCGCCAAGCGAACGAGCCCCGAACGGGGGCCCCGTTCACCGGTTAATATACAACGACGTTCGGGTTCATTGAGGGGTGTCCGCATTGGCGACTCCCTCATCTTCAAACCAATGCGCCCGGGCCGCCATGATGATCTCATTGCCCTGCGCTTCGGTCAGGCCGTAATCGGCCAGAATGCCACCCTTCGATTCGCCCGAGGCCGGTCCAGACTTGCGGCGTTGATCGACGCGTTTCTTGGCGATCAATTCGTCAGTCGCGAGATCGGCGAGGTCATCGAGCGTTTTGATGCCGGCCTTACCCAGTGTCACCAGCATGGCTTCGTTGAGATGCGGCATTTCAGCGATTGAATCCTCAACGCCGAGCGCGCGCCGCTCAATGCGCGACGCCTCTTCGCGACGCTCGAGCGCTTCGGTGGCGCGATTTTGAAGCTCTCCAGCGAGCTCATCGTCAAAGCCTTCGATTGACGCCAATTCATCGAGCTCAACATAGGCAACCTCTTCAAGCGAGGCGAAGCCTTCCGCCACAAGAAGCTGCGAAAGCGTTTCATCAACATCGAGTTCCTTCTGGAACATTTCCGAGTTTTCAACGAATTCGCGCTGGCGTTTTTCACTCGCGTCGGTTTCGGTCATGATGTCGATCATGTGACCCGTCAGCTGCGACGCAAGGCGTACATTCTGACCACGACGGCCAATCGCAAGGCTCAGCTGATCATCAGGAACGACCACTTCGATCCGCCCCTCTTCCTCATCAATCAGAACGCGGGCAACCGTTGCAGGCTGAAGCGCGTTGACGACAAAGGTCGCCGTATCTTCCGACCACGGAATAATATCGATCTTTTCGCCCTGCATTTCCTGAACGACGGCTTGAACCCGGCTGCCCTTCATGCCGACGCATGCGCCGACCGGATCGATGCTGCTATCGCGGCTGATTACGCCGATTTTGGCGCGGCTTCCAGGATCACGTGCGGCGGCTTTGATCTCAATGATACCGTCGTAAATCTCTGGTACTTCCTGCGCAAAAAGCTTTTTCATGAATTCAGGGTGGGCCCGGCTCAGGAAAATTTGCGGCCCGCGATTCTCACGGCGAACGTTGAGGATGATCGAACGAACGCGGTCTCCGACGCGAGCGACTTCGCGCGGAATTTGTTGATCGCGGCGAATAACGCCTTCAGCACGACCCAGATCAACCACAACATGGCCGAACTCGACGCGCTTTACGACGCCAGTGATGATTTCATTTGCGCGGTCTTTAAATTCTTCAAATTGGCGTTCGCGCTCAGCATCGCGAACCTTTTGGAAGATGACCTGCTTGGCGGCCTGCGCTGCAATGCGACCGAACTCAATGGGCGGCAGTGGATCGACGATGAAGTCTCCCTCAACCGCGCCGGGCTGAAGCTTTTGCGCATCAGCAACGCTGACTTGCTTGAAATAATCATCGACCTCGGCCGAAACTTCAACGACGCGCCACAACCGCATGTCGCCCGTTTGGACGTCGATCTTGGCGCGAATGTCATTTTCAGCCCCGTAACGTGAACGCGCCGCGCGCTGGATCGCATCTTCCATCGCTTCAAGCACAATCGCTTTATCGATCAGCTTTTCACGCGCGACGGCATCGGCAATCGCCAGCAATTCAGCCTTATTGGCAGCAATCGGGGTGGACATTGGGACTTACCTCTCTTCTGAAATCACATCGGCACCGTCGGATGAGAGCGGTGCAGTGGCTTTGATCAGCGCATCGGTCAGCAGCAATTTCGCGCTGGCGACGGCGGAATAGGGAATATGAAGCGTTTCACGCGTTTTGGGCGTCGTGATCAAAATATCATCGTCGATGAGACCGCCGAGCCGTCCATCGACTTGTTTGCGGCCCATGATCATTTCGGACAGCCGGAGCCGGGCATCAAAACCCTCCCAATCCTCAAAATCCTTGAGTCGCGTTAGCGGACGGTCAATGCCTGGGGAGCTCACTTCGAGCCGATAGGCTTCTTCGATCGGATCAGTTTCATCGAGCGTTTCTGAAATACGCCGCGAGAGCTCTGCGCAATCCTCGATCACAAGCTGCCGTGTCTCGGGTCGCTCGGCCATCACCTGCAGTGTTGGATCACTCGTTCCGCCGAACATCGAAATGCGCACGAGTGACAACCCCATATCCTTGACATGGGGTTCAATTAACTGCGTCAAAAGGGCGATATCCGCCAACTGCTGCGACTCCAGACTTAAAAACAATGCAGTCTTGCCGCCGGACCCGGTAGGGACCGACCTCAACATTTCTAACGATGTCGAGAAGACGAGTGCTCCATAGTCGCCTTTCGCAACGAAGGCAAGCGCGCGGTTCTTCGGCACAGAGCCGCTACGTTCCAATGGGAAATTCGCCTTGATCCCGCCTCGCATCAACGCTAACCAGAACGAAGATGGAACAAGATCGCCCTCGCAAAATAATCCACATCGATATGGATGCCTTTTTTGCATCCTGCGAGCAACGCGATTTTCCAGCTCTTCGTGGCAAGCCCATCGCCGTTGGCGGCCTTGGTGAGCGCGGGGTCGTGGCGGCGGCGAGTTATGAAGCCCGCACCTTTGGCGTCCGTTCTGCGATGCCATCGTCGCGCGCACGACGCTTGTGCCCTGCGCTCATCTTTGTGCCGCACCGCTTTGAGGTGTATCGCGCTGTTTCAGCACAAATCCGGGAAATTTTCCTCTCATGGACTCCGCTTGTCCAACCTTTGAGCCTTGATGAGGCGTATCTAGATGTCACAGAAAATGCGCACGATGAGCCCTCGGCGACGCGCATTGCTGAAGCGATCCGCGCCGAGATAAAGGCTGTCACGGGGCTCACCGCTTCGGCTGGCATTTCTTACAATAAGTTTCTCGCCAAAATCGCGTCTGACCTCAATAAGCCCGACGGACAGTATGTCATCACCCCGCGAGACGGCCCCGCCTTCGTTGCGGCGCTGCCGGTGCGCAAGTTTTACGGCGTGGGGCCTGCCACGGCGACGAAGATGGAGCGGATCGGCATTTTAACGGGTGAGGATTTGCGGGCGAAAGACCGGCCCTATCTTGATCGCATTTTTGGCAAAGCGGGTGGCTATTATTACTGGGCCTCGCGCGGGATCGACAATCGCCCTGTCAATCCAGACCAAGAGCGCAAGTCGATCGGCTCAGAAACGACTTTTACATCCGATCTTTTGACCCACGCGCAATGCCGCGAAGCCCTTTTGCCGTTAATCACCCGGGTTGCCGCTTATGCCGCGAAAAAGGAAACGACGGGGCGAACGATCACTCTCAAGCTGCGCTACGCAGATTTCAAAACGGTCACGCGCAGCCGCACCGTGCCAGTGGCAACGCAAAACCAAGCCGAAATCGATACGGTAACGGATCAGCTTTTGCAGGCACTCATGCCCCTTCGTGCCGGTGTTCGCTTGCTGGGAGTCACATTGTCGGCGCTTGAACTCGACACGGATCCGGCAAAGGTGCCTGATCAGGGCCGCCTTCTCTAAAGACCTTACTTAAGCCGCCGATTGCCAAGCCGGCTGGCGCAACCCCATCGTCATCCGCAGCCGCGCAGCGCTCACTCGATTTACAAACTCAGCGCGCAAAGACCCTTCGCTCGCTGCAATGACCCGCGCGACCATCATCCCAGCGCCCGGCAGACGAAGGCGCACGACAGACCCTTGCGGCACGAGCCCTTTGATTTCGGCCTCAAAGCCCGTTTCACACAGGTCAAGCACGACAATGTCGCACCCATGATAGCCAGACATCTGCTGGCTAAGCTGCGGAAACGCAGAAGTCTCCGCCGCGCAATTTTGCTCCGGCAGAGTGGCATGCATAGCAAGGCGACCAGCTAAACGCATATAACACTTCCCCCTCTTCCGTTAACGGAAGTAAGATGAAACACGACCTGCCGCCTTCTTACGGTCACAGGCTCACCTGCATCCCGACTCGAGTCGACTTACTGCAAAGGTTTGCAAGAAGATTCAGAGTCGTCAACACCAAAGCTGAGGATATCATCTTGATTTAGGATGATTCTCTCATAAAATGGGATAATCTGAAGGGGCTTCCTCGCGAAAATGGTCGGGCTTGCTCTCACCCTAAAAATTCGCGATGATCACGATATGCGCAATATCATCTCACTCATCCTCGGCACAATCGGACTGGTTCTGGTCGTCATCGCCTATTTTCCCATTCTCGGGGCTTTGAATTGGTTTATCTTGCCGATCCCCATTGTTGGGCTCGCGATCGGCGCGACATCGGACAAAACAAGCGGACGCAACCTCTGTATCGCCGTGGTCGCAGCGTCGGCGCTCAGGCTGTGGCTGGGTGGCGGTCTCTTTTAGGCGCTGCCTAGTTTAGGCAAGGGCTAGCTTAGACGAGGCCTAGCTTAGACGCTGGCGAGCTTTGGCTTCTTGACGCCGGGAATCATATTCAGCCGCTGTTCGCTCATGGGGTTGATAAACCCGCCGCCGACCTCGCCTTTTTTAGACCAGACAACGCGGCCTACAACGATGCCGAGCCCAGGAAGCTTGAGCCGGACGAGCGATGAGGGCGGTATATGCGCGCCAACGACGAGCCGGAAGCCGTGCGTTGAAACATCAAGCACCGTCACAGGCATGCCAAAATAGCCGTCCGTCGACAGCAGGGTCGGAATCGTCGTCGGGATACGATCCTTACGGCGGCGGTCCGGTGCGGCAGCGTGAACTGCAAGGCGGGCGGCAATCTGCATTGGTCAGGTCCTTTATCACACCCAGCTCTCACATAAGGCTTAAAGATCAGTAACTAACGCGACGAAACGTTGATCGATTGCCGATCACCATATGCCATTTGCGCGCAGCTGCTGCGCGCGTTAGGTTCGCGCCAAAATCAGCAGAGTCGGAGTCGAATAACATGGCGTGGGGTTCAAAAGCAGGAGAGACAACAGTGCGGAGCAGCAACGGATCCGGTGCAGGCGCACTGTCATTCATAGGGCCCGAAGTCACCATTACGGGAAATGTCGATGCAACAGGCAGCATGCACGTTGACGGTAGTGTGCAGGGCGATTTGACCTGCAGCCAGATTACACTTGGTGCGTCGGGCGCGGTCAAAGGCAACATTACAGCGGAACGGGCGACACTCGCGGGATCGGTCGACGGGACGGTAACCGCTGGCGAGCTCATCATCGAAAAGTCAGCGCGCCTTTCGGGCGATCTTAGTTACGACAATGTCTCGATTGAAAATGGCGCAAAGGTTGATGGCCGCCTCACACAGCGCGTTGCGGCGACAAGCGAGCTCAAACTGGTGACCGCAATTAACGAATAGCGCGCCTTGGCTATAGTGCGCTAAAACGGTGCGATGAACACGCAGACTCAAATCCCAACGCTTTCGCTCGCGCAGACTGAATTCGACGCGCCCGGCTTTTCGGTGGCTCTCGGCGAATCGTTTGAGCGGTTTGGCTTTGCCATTATCGCCGATCACGGCATCAATGCCGCGCTCATTTCCCGTGCTTGGGAAATGACCGCGCGCTTCTTTGCCCTACCGCGCGAGACGAAACTTCATTATGACGCCGCGCCGAACGCGGGTCAGCGCGGGTACACGGCTTTTGGCACCGAAATCGCCAAGGATGCACTCCAACATGATCTGAAGGAGTTTTGGCACGTGGGCCGCGATTTACCGCGCGATCACCGCTTCAGAGACCATATGCCAGACAATATGTGGCCCACGGAAATCGACGGTTTTCAAGAGACACTTTCTGCGCTCTACGGTGCCTTTGATGTTGCAGGCGCGCAGATCCTTTCGGCGATCGCCCGCTATCTTGGCCTCGCGCCAGACTGGTTTGATCCGACGGTTAAAAATGGCAATTCGATCCTGCGGCTCCTTCATTACCCGCCAATAGCGCAAAATGCCGAAGGTATCCGCGCGGGAGCCCATGAAGATATCAACACGATCACGCTGTTGCTGGGGGCCGAAGAAGCCGGGCTTCAATTGCTCGGGAAAGATGGCACTTGGCTTGCAATCGATCCGCCTGAAGGCGCGCTTGTTGTTAACATTGGTGATATGCTCCAGCGCCTCACCAACAACCGCCTCCCTTCGACGACGCACCGCGTGGTCAATCCACCGCCCGAACGCCGCCACTTGCCGCGCTATTCCATGCCGTTCTTCCTGCACTTCGCGAGCGATTTTCTGATTGAGACACTGCCTCAGTGCATCGATGCAACCCATGCCAATCATTATCCGCTGCCGATTAAAGCCGACGCCTATTTGCGCGAGCGGCTCATCGAAATCGGGCTTTTGAAAGAAAATGCTTAAGGTCGGGAGCCGCAATGCGCGGTGCGTCGCCTCAAGGAGATCGCGCCACGACGCAATACGCTATAAAATGCGCTGTAAGACCCGTGCAAGCCCCGATAGGAAGCCGTAAGCTACAGGGGTAGCCAAAATCAAAATAGGGCCAAGAACAGCCTTACAGAGGCCCTGGCAGCGTGTTGGAAATATGGACGCCGATCCCTCGCCAAATAAGCCCTAGCCCTCCCCTGTCAAAACTTCCCTGAAAGGCTGAGCGTAAACCGCCGGTCATAGCGTTTTTCACGCTCGATTATCTGGGTGAGGACGCCGCTAGCGCGTGTATCATCGTAAAAACGGCGATCACGCCACCAGCGCGCACTTGTGGCGTCTGACACTTCGAGCTTCAGCGTTCCCAGCTTAAACTTCTTATATTCGATGAAGAGATAGACCTTCGGGTTTTCGCGCGTATTCCGCCATTGATCGATGAAATAGCTGTTGTTTGCTGCCCCAACTGTGACCGATCCGCCCCACGCGATCCCGGTTTTGCCAATGTCATGCCGCACATCCCAACTCTGGTGCCACACCGGGTTATAGGATCGTCCGCGCGCCAAGCCCGTGACCGGATCGATCACGCGGCTGCCATGGTAATGGCCAACATATTTAACTTCGATGCCAGCAATGCCGAGCGGTTTTGTCACCCAATCCAGCGGCAAGGTTATTTCGAGTTCAACATTCCAGCGCTTGCTCTTGCCAATGTTGCCAGCCCCATCAAAACGCGCCGTTACAGCACCGAAGGCATCGCGGATGGTGATGGGCACAAGATCCTGCGTGTCAGACACTTTCTGATATTCAGCCTTGAGCTGAACGCTGCCGCGCCCCATAAATTTGTGGCGAACAAGCGCTGAAACAGAGATTACGTTCTCCGGCACAAGATCGGCATTGCCCGCGTCAACCTGATTGCCGGCGGCAACGTCAACCGAGGTTGCAAATTCCCCAAAGTCGAGCTGCGCGACTTGGCGCTCGGCCCTAAATTCCATGCTTGTCGCTTTACTGAGCGTCCAGGTGCCAACAAGGTGCGGCTTGATAAATTTGAGGCTGCGCTTGGCTTGACCATCGCCTTTTACTTTGAGCTGAGACGCTTCAAAGACGATCCCGCCTTCGAGTTTCCACTGCGGACTGATTGACCAAACGTCTGAAACAAAAGGTTCAATGCGCCATTCGCTAACCACCACCCGCGAGGGAGGAAAGACGGTGACAACGCCCGCAAGCGACCGCGACTGATCAAAGCCTGCACTCAGCCGGTTGAACGCAAATTCACTGCCGAATTGGACGGCATGGCCTTTGACACCCGACCAGTCATTTTGAACGCGGAGGATCGCTTCATTTCCGTGCGCCTGTCCGGCAGCGAAAATGCTGATATCAGGGCGCGTCACAAAATCCGTATCAACCCGCGTACCATCCTGTTCACGATTGTCGCGCCACAGGGTCACAAGCTTTGTCACAAGTTTCGGCGCGAGCGGAAATTCGAAATCAGCGCCCAATTCATAGCTCCAATTTGAATCGGGGGCGATTGAGGTAAGGGTTTCAGTCCCAATCGGGGCAGCAAACGGACCTGTAATTCTCCCTGTCCGGTTGTCGAAACCGCGATCAACCTGCAATTTGGCGCTGGCATTGATCTTTGTCGCGCCGCGCCGTGTCTTCATCGCGCCACCGAAGCTATATTGGGAGAAGCCGCCGTGGCCTTGATAGGCGCGCCGCTCTTGAAAGACGCGCTGGCCGGTAAAGAAATCTTCGGGGCCGGCGGCGCGCGCATCTTCGTCATAATAGCCCGCGTTGAGATCAAAAACCGTTTCTCCTTTTCGAAAGCTCAACGAGCCGCTGCCATAAGGCGTCACATCATGCTTTTCACCAATTTGCACCGCGCCATCATAGGTGCCGCTTATCTTGCTCGATTTTTTGCGCACAACGTTGATTGTTTGAGCCTTGCCGCGCGCTTCACTGTCGCCGCCTGCACTTTCAGTCAGCTCGATATAGTCGACCTGATTGGCCGGAATGCGCCCCAGCAATGATTCAATGCCGTCTGATTTTGTCGACGGGCGGTCTCCATCGATGAGGACATTGCCCGCGTTGTCGCCAAAGCCGCGCCTCCCATCCCCGACGTCGATCGAAAAACCGGGGATGCGCCGAACCATGTCGAGCGCACTGATCGGCGTATATTGTGCGAAATCTGCGATCACAAAGCGCCGCGCGCCTTTTGACGCTTCTGCCGATACCGCAGCCTGAGCGGAGTCAGAGGGTGAAGGTTGCGCGTCTTGCGCAAATGCCGGAGCCTGAAAACCAAGCGCCAGCCCGAGCGCTATTCCTGAATTTTTGCGGTTCACTGTTTTTCTTTCAGCTATTTACTTACCGCATCCCTCCTCTGTGGTATCATGTTGTCGCGGCAATGGAAGCAAGAAATGCACGCGCAATTTCGTTGACCCATTTCGCTGCGCTATTTAGACCTTGATTATGAGAATAATAACAAGGGGCACGCGCCTCACGCTAAGCCTCGCTCTGGTCGCATCGCTCTGGATCGGCGCGGCCCAGATAGCGGAGGAGGCGCAAGCAAAGGCCCCTGCGCTCGCACCCGCGGCGTTGCTTTCAACCGAGATCATTCCGCACAGCTACGCGCTGCGCATTACACCCGACAAAGATCGCCTCACTTTCGAGGGATTGGCGCAGATCAAAATCGAAGTGCGGGCGGCCACACGGCACATTACCGTCAACGCGGTCGACCTCTCGTTTTCCGCCGTCCAAGTGCTGCGGGCAGGCAAAGCGCCTATCGCCGGACATGTCACAACCAGTACAGCCAATGAGACAGCCAGCTTTTCCTTTTCGACCTTGTTAGCGCCCGGGGCTTATACGCTTGAAGCGCACTATACCGGCAAAATCCAAGACAAAGCGAACGACGGCTTGTTTATTGAGCGCGAACTGAACGGCGACAAGCGAGGGTTTCTATTCACTCATATGGAGCCTGCAAGCGCGCGCAGGCTTTTCCCAAGTTGGGATGCGCCAGCCTATAAGGCCGCGTTTGATCTAACAGTCATCGCGCCGAAGGGCGAAACGGCCTTTAGCAACATGGCCGCTCTTGAAACAACTGACGCTCCCGACAACAAAACGCGCTTTCACTTTGCGACAACGCCGCGCATGTCCAGCTATCTTGTCTTCATGGCCGTGGGTCCGCTTGACCGCCTCGTGCGTCAGCAAGGGGCCATCGAATACGGACTCGTCGCGCGCAAGCAGGCCATGAAACGGGGAGATTATGCCCTCGACCTTGCGACGCGATTGACGCCTTGGTTCGAAAGCTATTTCGGTTCGCCGTATCAATTACCCAAACTCGATCTCGTCTTGGGTTTACGGTCCGCCAAAACATATACGGCGATGGAAAACTGGGGCGCAATCCTTTCAAGTGAAGAGGCGATGCTTACCCCTTCCCGCTTTGGACCCGCGACTACATCCAAAAACTATATCGCGCTTGTTTCGGCCCATGAGATTTCGCACCAATGGATTGGCAATTTGGTGACGCCGATCAGTTGGGATCAGCTCTGGCTCAGCGAGGCGACGGCATCGTGGATCGAGAAAAAGGCTTTGATTGCGCTCGATAAGGATTTGTCGATCGCAAACTGGCGGCTGTTTCTTGAACTAGACCAAACGGCCACTGCAAAAGCAATCGACATCAAACCCGCCGCGCCGCCGATTATCAATACTGCTTACGGCCACCGCAGAGACGATAAGAAATCATCGACGATCCTATATCTGAAAGGCGGCGCTGTTGTTTCAATGCTCGAAGAACACGCCGGCACGGATCGCTGGCAAGCTGTTCTTCGGCGTTACATAAAGGCGCATGAAAATGGGAGCGTTCACACCAATGACCTGATCGCCGCGATGGAATCGGAAGGCGTGGACGACGCCCGCGCGATTGTGACCGATTTTACAGCACAGTCGGGCTTACCGATCATTACCGTGACAAAGGCAGACTGCGTTAATGGCAAAATGACGCTTTCGCTTTCCCAAACCGCGCAGACTGCCTTGGGTGCGAGCGATGTTGGGCTCAAGTCGCGGCAATGGGCCGTCCCCGTGACGGCCCAGTCTTTGAACGGTGCCCGCGCGAAAACAATTGTAAAGGGCGGGACGGGCGAAATATCCCTCCCGAGCTGTGACGCGGCGTTTCTTAATCCGGCGCAGGTTGGCTATTACCGGACCCTGTATGCTCCAGCGGTTGAGCCCCAGCTTATCGCGAACTTGAGTAAGCTCTCCGCGCTCGACCAGAATGCAGTGCTCATGGACGCACTTTCCTTGGCCGATGAGGGCCAGCAATCCGTGAACCAAGCGCTTAACCTGCTTTATGCAGTCAGTGCTGATGCCGCGCCGCAAACCCTTAAATTGGTTGCGGATCGTTACATCA
>JBEGTP010000191.1:0-5506 GCA_041179365.1 Pseudomonadota bacterium | reverse complement strand
CCTGAGCCATTTGCGTTCCAACAAAATTCGGGACGCCGGCAAAAATCGCAACCGCGCCAACAGCGCCCACGATGAGCAAGACGGTACACGCACTCATCACACTTTCAACCGTCTCAGTCCGCACCGGGATCAAGGCGAATATTTTAGAAAAAAACGCGGCAAAGCGACTTGGCTTGTGTCGACTTTTGACTTTGATCGCGGGCCGCTTTTTACTGCGCTTGATCGTCGTTTGCATCGGCTTGATGCTGGTACTCCGGCTCATTGCAGTGCCTCCTTAACGATAAGCTCAACGAGCTGCTCATAGGATATTCCAAGCTGTTTCGCTTGTTCTGGAACGAGGCTCAGCGGCGTCATCCCGGGTTGCGTATTCGTTTCAAGGACAAAGACGCCGTCTCGGCCCAGCTCGTCATCCCAACGAAAATCCGTGCGAGACGCGCCTTTGCAGCCCAATAGCGCGTGCGCCCTCAGGGCTGTCTCCAGCATATAATCTGTTATGTCCTGCGGTATTTCAGCGGGACAAATATGCTCGGTCATCCCTTCAGTGTATTTGGCATCAAAATCATAAAAGCCACTTTTTGGCTTCAACTCTGTCACGCACAGCGCCTTGCCGCCGAGCACCGCAACAGTTAACTCGCGCCCTTTGATAAAGGGCTCGGCAAGCAGAGTCGAAAACTCTTGCCACGGCCCTTTGGCGTCGCTCGAGATCGGATTTCCGTAATTGCTTTCATTCGTTACGATTGCCACACCGACCGACGAGCCTTCATTTACAGGCTTAAGAACATAGGGCCTCGGCAAGGGATCGCCCTCATACAAGCTGCGCGATGTGACGATTGTGCCTTGCGGCATTGGAATGCCATGGGGCACGAGCCGCTGTTTGGTCAGTTCCTTATCAATCGCGATCACAGACGTTACCATGCCGCTGTGAGTATATTTTATCCCCATCAGGTCGAGCATGCCCTGTACGCTACCGTCCTCCCCAGGAACACCATGCAACGCGTTAAAAACGACATCAGGCTTGAGGGTCGCAAGCGTGGAAGCGACGGTGCGATCCATATCAATACGGCTGACGCGGTAGCCAAGGCTTTCCAGTGCGTCAGCCACTCCGTTGCCACTCATCAGCGAAACAGGCCGCTCATTTGACCAGCCGCCCATGAGCACCGCGACATGAATCGGTTCGGTCATAACGCTTTGCCCACTCTTTGAATTTCCCATTGAAGCTCGATGCCAGTTTTGGCCTTCACACGTTTGCGCACTTCCTCGCCGAGCGCTTCAATATCGGCGCTCGTTGCATCCCCCGTGTTGATGAGGAAATTCGTGTGCTTTTCGGAAACCTGTGCGCCGCCAACTGTGAGACCGCGACATCCGGCCTCGTCAACCAACTGCCAAGCCTTATGGCCATCGGGGTTTTTGAACGTTGAGCCGCCCGTTTTGGATCGCAGCGGCTGTGAGGCTTCGCGCGAGGCTGAAATCCTATCCATCTCCGCCTGAATAGTGCCGGGATCGCCATGCCGACCCCGAAAGCGCGCGGCGATTACCAACGCCCCCTCGGGCAGAGCGGAATGGCGGTAGCTATAACCAAGCGCTGCGACGGGCAACGTCATAAGTTCGCCTGACCGCAACACGACGTCGCAATCGATCAAAATGTCTTTCACTTCGCTGCCGTAAGCCCCGCCGTTCATCCGCACGAACCCGCCAACTGTGCCCGGAATTGAGCGGAGAAATTCAAAACCGGCAATGCCGGCGTCGCGCGCAGTTGAGGATACGAGAATGCCAGAAGCGCCGCCGCCGCAATCGAGCGTGACTGCATCAATTTTTTCGACTTTTGCAAACGCTTTGCCAAGCCGCACAACAACACCCGCCACGCCGCCATCGCGCACAATGAGATTTGACCCCAAACCCAAGGGCCAGAGGGCCACTGCGGGATCAAGATCGCGCACAAAGCTTTGCAGATCGGTCGCATCCTTAGGCTCAAAAAGCCATTGCGCAGACCCACCCGACTTGAACCACACAAGCGGCGCAAGGGGCGCATTTTGTGTGAGCCTTCCAGCGACACGAGGCAGTGTTTCCGCTATCATCCCCTTAGAGTCCTGATCGCATCGGCGAGCCCGGCCGCCCATTTGGTAATATCGCCAGCACCAAGGCAGACGACCATATCTTCAGGCTTCGCCTCGTCGCTCAAGACACGTGCGAGTTCCGCAGCATTTGCGACTTCGCTGGCCGCATGATGCCCACGGCGCTTAATCTTACCAACAAGATCCCCAGCACTTACGCCCTCAAGTGGCGCTTCACCGGCAGCATAGACCGGCGTGATGTGGACGATGTCCGCATCATTAAAGGCTGTTGCAAACTCTTCCATAAGGCTTCCAAGGCGGGTGTATCGGTGCGGCTGACAAACGGCGATCACTCTGCCCTTTGCGCCTTCCCGCGCGGCCGAAAGGACGGCACGGATTTCAACTGGGTGGTGACCATAGTCATCAATTATCGTGATGCCATCAACGTCTCCAACCTTGGTGAAACGTCTTTTGACGCCACCAAAATTTGCAAAGCCTTTGGCAACTTCAGCATCGGTCATACCCATCTCAAGGCCAACAGCGACCGCCGAAAGCGCGTTCTGCACATTGTGCCGACCCGGCATTGGCATTTCGATCCCTTCGATGACGCGCTGCGCTCCATCGCGAGACCGGACCATCACATCAAAACGGTTGCCACCCGGAACCGGCGTCACATTTTCAGCCCGCACATCGGCTTGAGCAGAAAACCCGTACGTCGTAATGCGGCGATCCCGGATGCGCGGAATTATGGCCTGAACTTCGGGGTGATCGAGGCAAAGAATGGCAACACCGTAAAAGGGCACATTTTCAATAAATTCGATGAATGCTTTTTTGACAGCATCAAAATCGCCGTAGTGATCGAGATGTTCGGGATCGATATTGGTCACAACCGCGATGGTGCCGTCGAGCCGCAGAAAGCTGCCGTCGCTCTCATCGGCTTCTACGACCATCCAGTCGCTATCACCCAGCCGCGCATTGGAGCCGTATTGGTTGATGATCCCGCCGTTGATCACTGTCGGGTCAATGCCGCCGCTATCGAGCATCGCAGCGATCATTGACGTCGTCGTCGTCTTGCCGTGCGTGCCGGCCACGGCGACAGTGCGCTTCAGGCGCATCAGCTCCGCGAGCATTTCGGCGCGACGTACGAGCGGGATGCGGCGTTCGAGAGCCGCCTCAACTTCTGGATTGCCGCGCTTCACTGCGGTTGAAGTGACAACCACTGCGGCGGCTCCAAGATTGTCAGCATCGTGACCAATCATGACGCTTATGCCCTTGGCGCGCAGGCCTTCGACGACATAGCCCTCGGCAATGTCTGATCCTTGGACAGCATAGCCCATATTGTGCATCACCTCAGCAATGCCCGACATGCCAATGCCGCCAATGCCGACAAAATGGATGGTGCCAATATCAGTACCCACACCCTTCATGCGCTTGCACCTGCCAATTTGAATTCCGGCGCTGCGCCCACCATCTGCGACGCCACTGGGCGATCAAGACTTTCGACGAGATCCGCCAAGTCTCGCGTTGCGTTGGGTCTGCCGACACTGCGCGCCCGGCCAGCCGCATTGGTCAACGCTTCAGGGTCAAGCCCGAGCCGCTGCATTTGCTTGGCCAACTCCTTGGCGGTAAAGTGCGATTGCGGAATGGATCGCGCGCCTCCGGCCTCAACCATTTCAACCGCATTGACGGTCTGGTGATCGTCGGTTGCACTCGGCAGGGGTACGAGAATAGCGGGGCGGCCCGCACATGTGAGCTCTGCAAGCGTTGAAGCACCGGCACGGGCAATAACCAGATGAGACCAACCGAGGCGCGACGGCAAGTCGTTCAAATAGGTCGCGAGGTCTGCCGCGATCCCCAACTCCTTATAGCGCGCACGAACGGCCTCGATATCCTCTGCACGACACTGCTGCGTCACTTGAAGACGGCGGCGCAACGCGACCGGCAAGAGCGACAAACCATCGGGAACAACTTGCGACAAGACCGAAGCCCCTTGGCTACCGCCCACGACGAGCACGCGGAAAACGCTTTCCTCATCAAGCAGCGGGAAGGGCTCTGCCCGCAGCGCAATGATTTCGGCACGTACAGGGTTGCCGACGAGCCACGCCTTGCCGCGATGCTTATCGGCCAGCCTCTCGACGCGCGGATAAGAAAGCGCCATCGCCGTCACAAATCCTGCAACCATGCGGTTGACCCGCCCGAGAACTGCATTTTGCTCGTGGACGGCGCTGCGGATTTTCGCTTTGCGCGCGGCAATTAAAACCGGAAAGGCCGGATACCCTCCAAAGCCAATGACGGCGGCGGGCGTGAAGGCTTCGAACAACCGAAGCGACATTTTCCGCCCAGCCAAAATCGCGCGCACGCCACCAAACCAGGTCAGTGGATTTTTTGTGATCCGCCCAGCGGGAATGATATGCGTTTGCACGCCGTCGAACAGGCCCGGTATTTTCGCGCCGCGCGCGTCAGTCACGAGCGCGACGCGGTGGCCGCGCTTAATCAGCTCCGCCGCCAAAGCGTGCGCTGGGATCATGTGGCCGCCGGTCCCTCCGGCCGCGAGGACGAAATGTTTGCCGCTCATCGGCTGCTCCATTTTACAACATAGGGTGAGCGGGTCAGATAAGGGTTTTTCCGCGTAAAAGCGAGCAAGAGGCCAAAGCCTGCACTCAAGGCCAGCATTGATGACCCCCCGTAGCTGATAAACGGAAGCGTCATGCCCTTGGAGGGCGCAATCCCGATGTTGACCGCCATATTGATCAGCGCTTGAACGACAAATTGAGTAACAAGCCCTGCCGCTGCCATAACCAGAAACGGATCCTCCTCATCAAGGAGGCGAACAAACACCCGCACGAGCATAGCGACAAAGAGGCAAGCAATAGCAATACAAGCGAGAACGCCAAACTCTTCTCCGATGACTGAGAAGATGTAATCGGTATGCGCCTCAGGCAGTTTAAACTTAAACTCTCCGCCGCCGGGGCCGGTCCCAAAAAGTCCTCCCGCTGTGATGGTCGCCCGCGCGCTATCGACCTGATAAGTGTCGCCAGTTGAAAAGAGAAAATTGTTGATCCGCTGTGTCGCCACGGGATAAAATAGATACGCTGCAACGATCAGGAACGATCCGCCAGCGGCCAAAACTCCCATTATTCTGCCCGACAAACCGACGAGCAGCATCAAGCAAAGCCACACAGACCCAAAGATGATGGTTTGACCAAAATCAGGCTGCAACATCAAAAGAAAAGCCACGATCGCGGTCAAAATGCCCGAGACCGGAATGACAGGTAGATCATGATCATGCGACCGCAGCGACAAAAGCCACGCGAGCGCGACGACGAAGAAGGGTTTCAAAAACTCTGAAGGTTGAAACTGGCCAATCCCGACACCGATCCAGCGCTGTGACCCATTGGCCGCCGAGCCAATGATTGGTACCGCGGCGAGCATCACGCTGAAGAAAGCCGCAAGGC
>JBEGTP010000190.1:0-3448 GCA_041179365.1 Pseudomonadota bacterium | reverse complement strand
ACAGATGCCCGAAAAGGAAATAAAGGCTGCCGACCGTCGCCAACAGGACGAGCAGCGTCAGCGGTAAAATGTCTCCAATCAGCGCGCGGCCGGGCTTCTCAGGCGTCCAGCCCAAAACGCCAAGCGATTGACCGGCGTCGGTTCTGAAAGCGACGCGCGCTTCTTTATTGGTCGTTCCGTTTTGACGCACCAGATCCTTAATCAAAATCGAGCCGCCGATTTCGCGCATTAAAGCTGGGGTCACGTCTGTCATCGAGGCGAGGAGGCGTGGCCGTTTGGCATTGAGCGCCATGTCCATCGAGGGCGTAATCGCCATCACCGAGGCGAGCACGGGCTTGCCGCCGAAGGACAGGAGCGCCGCTGCACCGCGGCCGTAGCTGCGGTTCGTAATTTTGCTGTCTTCGCGGCTTTCTGTCAGCAGGCTCGCTTCTCTAATCCGTGGTGAGGCCGATTTACCGCCCCGAATCTGGGCGACCAATGGGGCGAAGGCTTTCGCATATTTGATCTGAACGGCGCTAGTAAGGCGCGCGTCTGCGCCAAATCCATACACGGGCTGATCGGCTTCATCGAAGACAAAAATCCGATCATGCTTATACGATGTCGTCACGAAAACGCCGACTTCAACGTCGAGCCAATCAGCATCAAAAGTGGCGGTTCGCGACTTGACCACCATATCATCCCACCACGCGACGCTGCGCAATTCACTCAGTGATTGTTGAAGGCGCAGGCTCAATGCATTGTCAACCAGCGCTTGCTGCCGCGCGATCCCGGTTTGATCCATACTGTTCGCCGAATAGAAAACCACGCTGACCAGAACGACCGCAAGAATGGCGAGGATCGCCGAAATCGGAACCACCACGCGCCGGACGATGGGATCTTTAATTTTGGCGAGTAACGGCTTCATTTTGCTTCAGTTTTCCTGAAAGTGGCTCATTTCAGATTAGACCGAATGTGGTTAAGGAAAGGTTAGCGCGCGCGTGGCAATTTTGCGTCAAGTCGCTGCGTACGAAGCTTTTTCTCGAACTGTTCATAAAGGTTAACAGCAAGTCGATGAAATTGGTTGATTTTTTGTATAGACTTTCCAATCGCCACGGCTTAGCCCTTGTATATTATGATCCTATTTGGGGGAAATATGCCGTCCGCGTCGTGGGCCACTTGGGGCTCAGCAGCCGCACTGATGCAGATTGTTGGATATGGTCTCTATATCCGCTCGTTCATGAATCATACCATTCGGCCCAACGCCGCGAGCTGGTTCATGTTCGCCTATGGAACGGCATTTCTCGGATTTCTTGAATATCGCAGCGGCGCGGGGCTCGGCTTGCTTTTGTTGCCTGCGGCCTGCGCGACGATGAGCATTGCGGTGGCCTTGTTGTGCCTGCGACGCGGGGCGACAGCGCCCGTGGACCGGTTTGAAAAAATTGTTTTCTCGGCAGACCTTTGGTTGACCGTGGTCTACGGTGCCGTCACGCTCGGCTATGGCAGTGCCGCGCTTTCCTCGGGCTTTGTCACGATCATTCTCGCTGCGGTCAATCTTACGGCGGTGACGTGTTTTCTGCCGACGATCCGCTCAACGTGGAAGTGCCCTGATCGCGAATTGCCGGTGCCTTGGCTCGTCTGGGCGCTGGCATACGGTGTGCTCTCCGTGGCGACTTGGAAAGGGGGCGGTTTGGAGCAGCCAAGCTTGCTGCTCTATCCTCTCCTCAATTTTGCTTTGCACGGCCTGGTTGGCCTTTTTGCCTTACGGGCGGGCAGCCTTGAGCGCACCTATGTCGATCCGGCGCGCACGATTTATATTGCGCGGAGCGGTATTCACGGGCGCGGCGTTTTTTCAGGCAAGGGGTTTTCAAAAGGCGATGTCGTCTGGAAAATGTCGGGTCGCCCTGTTTTTAAGTCGAGCGCGGATAGTGAGCCCAATTTTGTTGGGATCGCGCCAGGTTTCTGGATCAATCCCGATGCGCCGATTGACACGATGAATCATAGCTGCGCGCCCAACGCAACTTTTGACAGCAATTTTGAGCTGATTGCGCTCGAAACGATCCATGCGCATGACGAAGTGACGTTTGATTATTCCACGACAGAGGCCGACCCGAAATGGCAGATGGCGTGTGCTTGTGGCGCACCGACATGCCGGCAAACGCTTTTTGCCATTCAATATGCCTTTGCGAACGCCAACTTTCCGCCGCCGGCTAGCCCGACCATGCAGCAGGTTTGGCGGGCTCATCGGCGCGGCGCGCTGGCCGGCTCAGCATTTCCGCACTTTAGTCAGGCCGATTCGCCTGCGGAGCTGCTTGCATTTCCCGAGCCAAAGTCCGCCGATCAAACGGGGTAGGGAGACGGCGTTGACGCGTCATTGATTTGTCCCTTGCTGGAAGCGTATCGGGCTTTTAGTCAGGCTCTTAGTTTAGCCTGATCGGACCTCTTATGCGCGCGACGCCAGACTTTGATTTTGCCTTGGGCGAAACAGCAGATATCATCCGCGAGACAACAGCGCGTTTTGCCGACGCGCGGATCGCGCCACTCGCTGCAAAAATAGACGCGGATGACTGGTTTCCGCGCGAACTCTGGCCAGAAATGGGTGCTCTAGGGCTGCACGGGATTACCGTCGAAGAAGAGTTCGGCGGGCTTGGGCTGGGCTATCTCGAACATGTTGTCGCGGTGGAGGAAGTGTCGCGCGGTTCTGCATCGGTCGGCCTTAGCTACGGCGCGCATTCCAATCTTTGCGTCAACCAGATCAGGCGGTGGGGCAATCCCGAGCAGAAGGCCAAATATCTGCCCAAGCTGATTTCGGGGGAGCATGTCGGGTCGCTGGCGATGTCTGAAGCCGGGGCGGGGTCCGACGTGGTGTCGATGAAGCTAAAGGCCGACGTCGTGGACGGCGGATACCGGCTTAACGGCACGAAATTCTGGATCACCAATGCGACCTATGCCGATACTTTGGTGGTCTATGCCAAAACGGGGGAGGGTTCGCGCGGGATTACGGCGTTCCTGATCGAAAAGGGGATGCCCGGTTTCTCCATCGGCCAGAAGATCGACAAGATGGGGATGCGCGGATCACCCACCGCCGAGCTGGTGTTCGATGATTGCTTCGTGCCCGACGCCAATGTGATGGGGCCATTGAATGGCGGCGTCGGCGTGCTGATGTCGGGCCTCGACTATGAGCGTGCTGTGCTCTCCGGCATTGGTCTTGGCATCATGCAGGCGTGCCTCGATACCGTCATTCCTTATGTCCGCGAGCGCAAGCAGTTTGGCGTGCCGGTGGGCAGCTTCCAGCTGATGCAGGCCAAAGTGGCGGACATGTATGTCGCGCTCAACTCAGCGCGGGCTTATGTTTATGCGGTGTGCAAGGCGTGCGATGCGGGACAGACAACGCGCTTCGATGCGGCGGGGGCTGTGCTGCTGTCGAGCGAGAACGGTGTGAAAGTCGCGCTGGAGGCGGTGCAGGCGCTGG
>JBEGTP010000189.1:0-2723 GCA_041179365.1 Pseudomonadota bacterium | reverse complement strand
CCTGAATGGAGCGGGGCCGATGTCAGGCCCGTAGTAATGAAAAGGCGTTCGCGTTGGGGCAAGAGAGGGACAGGGATACGTGCTGCCATGTCAGTACTGAAAGAAGCGGAAAATCCGCTATCGGCCCGTGAGATTGCAATTGAGGTGATGCTACGACGTGGTGAACCAGACGCGCCCAATCGCGAAATTGTGCAGATTATGGCGGGTATCAACTACGGACTGCAAAAGCGGATTGGACGTGAGGTCATCCTGATAAAGGGCTACCCAAAGCGATGGCTGTTTATGCAGCCCGCTGCCAATACCCAGCCCATTCCCGGCTTACTCGCGCTTCCATAGCAGCACTGGCAACCATTGCAGCTTGTGCACCGTTGTTCACCCGGCGATGATCTTCCTTCCACACCATTTCGCGGGCATATGCGCCAAGGTGACGGCCTGCAATGTGATGGTGCGTTCCGATCTCTGCGCGACGAAGGCGTGAGAAATAGGACTCGGCTTGGTTGGTGCAAACGCCGTCATCCTTAAACGCGACCGAGTGATTGACGCGCTTCGTATCCCAACCGGCGTGTAGGGCATCCCAGCCGCTTCCTTCGTCGGCATAGATCGTTGACAGGGTGCTAACGTGGTCGCGCACGAACGGGACAGCATCGCCTTCATTCTTGACGACGAACGCCAGTGACTTGCCGTTGCGTTCACGCATGATAACGACGCATTCGCGCTTGCCAGACGTGTTGGCCTTCAACCGGCGGTCCTTGCGATCCTCTTTGCGGTTTTCAGGCTTCACATATCCGCCGAAATAGCCGCCGTCCATTTCGACAATGCCGTTCAACGTGCGGCCCTCTTGCTCAATTGCCATTGCCTCGCGCAGCTTGTGTGTCAGCACGAACGCGGTCTTATATTGACAATCAAGATCACGCGACAATTGCAGAGCGGCAACGCCCTTCGCTCCGTTCACGAATATGACCATCGCCGCGAGCAAGTCAGTGAAGGCCATCTTGCGATTGGCAAAGATCGTGCCGCTGGTAACCGAGAAATGATGTTTGCAACCCTTGCACTCGAACTGGCGACGCGACTTGATTTCATATGTCTCGACACAGCCGCAACGCGGGCAAAAGGCCTCCCCATCCGTTTCAGGCCAGCGCAACCGGCGGAACGTCTCATATGCCTTGGCCTCTTCCATGCTGAAAACAGCCTTGAGGCTGATCGTGCGGGCGGCGGCTGAGAGGAGAAAGTGTTGTGGCATGTAATCGTATCCAGTGCTTATGCACTTTATATAGTTACATTATGCACTGTAGACAAGCATATTCGTATCGCATATGATGGCATTTGCGACGAATGGAGTTATTTCAATGCCAGATACGGAATGGGAAGCGAAGACCAAGGGGCTTTTGAAGGCGGAATTGAAACGGCGGAATGTTTCCTATGGGCAGCTTGTGGAACGGCTTGCAGCAATAGGAGTGGTGGACTCTGAGCCGAATATCAGGAACAAGCTGAGCCGAGGGAAATTTACAGCGGTGTTCATGTTGCAATGTTTGGAAGCGGTTGGCGCAAGTTCTCTAAGATTGGCGGATTAACTGCGCTTTTCTTGCTTGTCATATGGGCGATATATTCTGACCTCTCGTCAGTGAGCGATGCCTATGAACATAACGCATCCAACGCCTCCACACATTATGCCGAAAATGCCGAGAAACTGATAGCGGATACTTGCCGCCCCCTTGCCGCCGCGAACCAGAGAAAGTGCATAGACCAGGCTGAGCAATCCGCCCGCGAGAACCAGCGCGTAGAACAAGACCTTGCGGCGCAAAAAGTTACCGCTTGGTGGACAAAAATAATGGGCGTTGCAGCCCTGATTGGGATGGCTCTTAGCGCCGTCGGTGTATTTTTGGTCTATACGACCTTTCATGAAACTCGCCAAGCCAACCTTTTGAGTAAAGCACAGCAACGAGGCCGAATTGCTGTCAATTTTGTGAGTGGTATTGGCAATGAAACTGGCTCCCTCGTGATCGCGATGAAAGCTCGTAATATCGGGCATTCCGTTGTTATAAATTGCCGGGCCAGCGTTCACGATAGCGCCGAAATCCCAAAACGGCTCTCCCCCGTCTTTACAGAAGGCGCGATTTACACACTTGCGAGCCAAGCCGAGGCAACACTCGCGACCTATTCTAGGCCGGACTTTCTCGCCAACGGCTACTACCTTTTTGGAATAGTGAAATACGATTGCATTTTTGGCGATCCTCACTAAACGTATTTTTGCGTTCGCATCATTCCAGCTAGGACCGCCCCCGACCATACCAATAGTAACTTGGTTACCGCCATCCCTTGCAAACCCGGCCATTGGCCCGAGGACACCTAAAGCCATCGCTCCCGCCAAGATCAGCTTAATCACTGCGCCCACCTATAGGCTTCCTGTAAGTGATACATAATGCCGCAAACATCGGCACATTCAAGAAGTCAGGCGACAAGTTTCAGGGCGAAATCGTCACGATGAGCTTGCAGAAGAAGAACGTCACTATCGTCGCCGAAGAGGCAAGTGAGAACGAAAACGCACCGTCGCACAGGGTGATAATTTCAAAAGCTGAGGTGGGCGCCTGCTGGCAGAAAACCTCCAAGGAGGGCCGCGACTATCTTTCGATCAAGCTCGACGATCCCAGCTTCACCGCCCCGATCTTCGCCAGCCTGTTCGCCGATGAAGATGGCAAGACCTACAACCTGATCTGGTCACGCGC